>JBBRZY010000035.1:0-14722 GCA_038252885.1 Anaerolineales bacterium
AGGGAGCACCGCATGCCTGACGAACAACCGACCTACCTGCAAACCCTGGAACCCATTGCCGCCGGTCTGGTGGCTGAGTCGGCCGCCGAGATAGACCGGACGGCGGCCTTTCCACGGGCCGCCCTGGACGCGTTGGCCCAGGCCGGGCTGCTCGGTTTGGTGAGCGCCACCGAAGTGGGTGGGCTGGGGCAGGGCCAGCGAGCCGCCGCGCTGGTGGTTGAGCGCCTGGCGCGGGAGTGCGCATCGACGGCGATGGTCGTCTGCATGCACTACGCGGGCGCGGCCGTCATCGAAGCCCACGGCCCGCGCGCCGTGCGCGAAGCGATCGCGGCTGGTAAGCATGTGACGACGCTGGCCTTCTCGGAAGCCGGCTCGCGCAGCCACTTCTGGGCGCCGCTCAGCACGGCCGCGGCCGTGGCCGGCAACGGGCATGTGCAGCTCGACGCCAAGAAAAGCTGGATCACCTCGGCCGCGCAGGCTGACAGCTATGTGTGGTCGAGCCGGCCGATGGCCGGGGAGGGGGCCAGCACCATTTGGCTGGTGCCAGCCACGGCGGCCGGTCTTAAGGTGACCGCCCCGTTTGAGGGGCTGGGCCTACGCGGCAATGCCTCCAGCCCGGTGACCGCCGACAAGGTGATGGTGGAATCGGCCGCGATGCTGGGCGCCGACGGCGGCGGTTTCGACATCATGATGGGCGTCGTGCTGCCCTACTTCCAGTTGATGATCGCTGCCATGTCCATCGGCACGATGCAATCGGCCACGGCCAAAGCCGCCGCCCACGTGGCCGGCACCGGCCTGGTGCACCTGAGCACCAATCTGGCCGACTTGCCGACCATTCGCGCCTACGTCGCTCGGATGCAGATCAAGACTGATTTGGCGCGCGCCTTGCTCTTGGATACCTTCAGCGCGCTGGAGAGCGGCCGGCCCGACACCATGCTGCGGGTGCTGGAAGTCAAGGCCGCCGCCGGCGAGGCCGCCCTGGAAGTCACTGAGCTGGCGATGCGGGTTTGCGGCGGGGCTGCCTTCCGCAAAGACGTAGGGATCGAGCGCCACTTCCGCGATGCGCGCGCCGCCGGCGTTATGGCGCCCACGACCGATGTGCTCTATGATTTCATCGGCAAGGCCGTCTGCGGCTTGCCGCTGTTCTAGCCGCCTGCTGGAGATAACGCATGGGTGTCGAAGTTGATCGATTAATGGAACTCCTGCAAACCTCGTTGGTCGAGTCACTGCGGGTCATGGCGGTGCTGAGTGAGGTCGAGCTAGACGACGGCTCCGAGCACCCCTGCGCCATGGGCGGCGTGGTGCGCGACCTGCTGACGCACAACATTGACCACGAGCGCATGCATGTCGGCCAGGTCTACAGCCTGCGCTACAGTTTGCGCAAAATGCAGAAGAACGAAGTGGACCGCCTGATGGTCGAGACTCTGCGCGCCCGTACCGATCTGATCGCCGCGCTGATCGGCCTGCCCGATGATGCGCTGGACGCCCGCACCCCGTCCGATGAGTGGACCGTCCGCGAGATCATCGAGCACACCGTCTACTGGGAACGGCACTCGCTCGACGATCTGGCGCGCACTAAGCTGGCCGGGCGGGTGGCGCCCAACCCTGCCCTGGTCTTCGAGGTGGCCGACCCGATCGAAGGCTCGCTGCCCAGAGCGGACGCCTCGAGCGCGCCATGACCTTCCCCGCCGCCGCCCAGCCCTGGAAGCTGTGGATTTACACGAACTATGACTGCAACCTGCGCTGCAGTTATTGCGTGGCGAAATCCGGCCCGACGGTCAAGCGGCGCGCCCTCAGCCTGGCGAACGTCCAACGGTTGGTGGATGAAGCGCTCGATCTCAACTTCACTCACATCTTCTTTACCGGCGGCGAACCCTTCCTGCTCAACGACATCTTTGACATGCTGGCGTATGCCTCCGCCCGTGTCAAAACGACCGTGCTGACCAACGCCATGCTGTTCGGCCAGCTTGTGCCTGGCCGCAACCGCACCCGGCTCGACTGCCTGCGCGACATCGCCAACGACAACCTGATCGTGCAGGTGAGCCTGGACGGGGGCCGGGCCGCTGACCATGACGCCTATCGCGGCGAGGGCGCCTGGGCCGCCACCGTGGAAGGCCTGAAGCTGCTCCAGGTGCACGGCTTTCAGGTGCGGCTGGCGACGACCGAAACCCCGGTCAATTCGCCGCATCTCGATGTGCTGTGCGACTTTCACTTGTCGCTGGGCATACCCGAAGAAGACCACTTTGTGCGCCCGCTGGCCCGGCGCGGCTTCTCGCGCGAGGGGCTGGAGCTGGGCATGCACAACCTCGCGCCCGAACTGACCGCCAATGTGGACGGCATCTTCTGGCATCCCCTCTCGACCGACAGCGATATGCTGGTCATGCACCAACTCTTTCCGTTGTCGGCCGCGGTGGCGCGCGTGCAAGGCCAGCTCGACGCGCTGGCGCAGACGGGCAAGCTGGCGCTTGTCACCTTCGATTGCGGCGTGGCCGAGTGAGCGCGCCCGTAGCAGAAAAGTAGGTCACCATGCAACCTGAAAAACCCGCCCCCGCCGTGCCCGCTGCCCCTCGCCGCGCGCTGCTCGACCAGTGGGACCGTCGCTTGCGTCTGGTCCTGATTGTGATTGGGCGGCTGGCGCTCGGCTACCTGTTCTTCACGCAGTTGTGGTGGAAGGTGCCGCCCAGCTTCGGCTGCCCGGCCGACTTCGCCGTGACGACCGGCACGGTGGATGCCAACCGCCAGGCGCGGCTGCAGCGTACCAGCGGCCTGTGCGACTGGATCGGCATCGAGTCGGTCTGGGCCCAAGCGCCGCACCCCATCCTGGTGGCCGACCTTAAGCCCATTGGCGGCCCGGCCCTCTCTGTGGACATCGGCCCGCTGGCCCGCCTGAACGCCATCTTCCTCGACACTGTGGCGATCCCCAACATTCGCTGGTTTGGCTACGCCGTCTGGGGGATGGAAGCCTTCATCTTCCTCAGCCTGTTCTTCGGCGGGTTCTCGCGCCTGGGCGCGCTGGTGGCGGTGGCCCAGTCGGCCCAGTTGTGGATTGGCCTCGCTGGGATCAGCAACCCGAACGAGTGGGAGTGGAGCTATAACCTGATGGTGGTGCTCTCGCTGGTCATGCTGGGCCTGACGCCGGGGCGCTACTTTGGGGTGGATGCCTGGCTGCGGCCGCGCCTGGAACGGGCCGCCACGCGCGGCAACCGGCTGGCCGCCGCCCTGCTTTGGCTCACCTAGCCCCCCGCGGGCGGCTGTCGCCTGGGGCGCTGCGGCTCGGTCTGCTGGCGCTGCTGGGGTTGGCGCTCACACTACCCCTGGCCGCAGCGCGCGGGCTGGTAGATCTTCGCCTCAACACCCCCAGCTTTATCGTGGCCTTCAGCGGCGCGCTGGCCCTCTACCTGGGGGCCGTGGCGGTCGTGCTGCGCCGCCCGGCGGGGGGCGACGCCCACCCGCGCCTGACGCTGGCGGTGATCTTCCTGCTGGCGCTCGTCTTCCGCCTGATCCTTCTGCCCACCCGACCCACCCTGTCTGACGACATGTATCGCTACGTTTGGGATGGCCGTGTGCAGGCTGTCGGCATCAGCCCTTACCTTTATCCTCCCCAGGCGCAGGAGTTGGCCGCGCAGCGCCTGGGCGACAGCACCGTATGGCGCTACATCAACCGCCTCGACTCGGTGACGGTCTACCCGCCCGGCGCACAGTTGGCGTTTGCCGCCGTGTGGCGCGTGGTCGGCGACAGCGTCACCGGCTTCAAGGCCGCCTTTGTGTTGGCCGAGTTGGCGGGCGGGCTGCTGCTGCTGGCCGTCTTGCGCGCGCTCAACCAGCCCGCCGACCGGGTGCTGATTTATCTGTGGAGCCCGCTGTTGGTGTTTGAGGTGGCGCAGGCCGGGCATGTGGATGGCCTGATGCTGCCGCTGCTGATCCTCGCGCTGTGGGCGCGGGTGAAGGATCGGCCGGGGCTGTTGGGCCTGGCGCTGGGCGCGGCCACGCTGGTCAAGTTGTTCCCCTTTCTGCTGCTGCCCGCGCTGCTGCCGATTGGGACCGGATCAACGCTGACCCAGCGGCTACGGCCGGCCGCGCGCACGCTGGCGGCGTTCGCGGCGATCATCGTCGTGGCCTATCTGCCGTATCTGCTCCAAACCGGCGCGCCGCTTGGATTTCTGCCCCAGTACTTTGGCGAGAATTTCAACCTCGGGCTGGCGCGCGGGCTGTTTGACCTGGCGGCGCGCCAGGGCTGGCCCGCCGCCCCTCTGGCGAACGCCGTCACTTTTGGCGGGCTGCTGGTGTTGGGTGGTCTCTTTGTGCTGCGCCCCGCCGCCGACGCGCGCGCGGCGCTGTGGCGCTGCGTCTGGCTGATCGGCTGGTTTACGCTCTGGACCCAAAATTTATTTGCCTGGTATCTGCTTTGGCTGCTGCCGTTCTTGGCGGTATTCGTCGAGCCCGGCCGCTGGCTCGGTCTGCGGCTGGCCCCAGCCTCGGCCTGGCTGATCTTCACAGGCATGGTTGCGTTTTCGTACTTGTTCTTTATCCAGTGGCAGGTTGTGCCGCTCGGGCAAGTGGCCGAGTACGCGCCGCTGTACTTGCTGCTGGTGCTGGGCGCGCTCCGGCCGGTGTGGGCGGCCGTGGCGCGGAAGCGTCTAGCGCCCACCCAGTCAGTGGGTGCCGCATGAGCCTCCAACCGGCCTCGCAGCTATTTGAGCGCTACACCCGGCCGGTGGCCCGCCGCCTGAGCCTGCCGCCCTGGCTGGCGCTGAGCCTCTTGGGCTTGGCCTCGGTCGCGGTGCTGTGGCTGGGCCTTGTCCAGCGCTACAGCCTGTTCGCGCTGCCCGTGCTGGCCCAACGCACTATTCCCAAGCTCACTAAAGGTGATCCGGTGGCCCAGGCCGGATTTGTGTTGACGCTGGCGGCGCTGTCCGCGCTTTATTATCTGGCGTGGCGGGTCTGCCGGTCGGCTGGGTCGGCGCCTGACCGGCGGCGGATTTGGCTGGCGCTGCTGGGCAGCCTCCTGGCGCTGAATGTGATGATGCTCTGCTTATATCCGATCGGCGCGGCGGATGTCTTCGACAACATCATGCGCGGGCGCATTACCGCCGTCCTGGGCGGCAACCCGTTTTACGACACGCCGCGCGCGTATCCCTCCGACGCGTTTCGCTACTTTGTCGCTTGGACCGACACCACCAGCGCCTATGGGCCGCTGTGGGAAATGCTGGCGGCAGGCGCGAGCCGCCTGGCCGGCGACGACCGGCTGACCAACGTGCTGGTCTTCAAGCTGCTGGGCCTAAGCTTTTACGCCGGCAGCGTTGGGCTGGTGGCCCTGATTCTGCGCCGCCGCGCGCCCAGCCGCGTGCTGCAAGGGGTGTGTTTGTTTGCCTGGAACCCGGTCGTGATCTACGAAACGGCCGGCAACGCCCACAATGATATTGTGGTGGCGTTTTTGATTCTGCTGGGGATCTGGGCGCTGCAGCAGCGCTGGTTCACCACCGCGGTGCTGGCGCTGCTGGGCGGTGCGCTCGTCAAATACATCCCGGCGCTGCTGCTGCCGGTGGCGCTGGTGTATGGCTGCCGGCAATTGCCGCCCGGGCGGGCGCGTTGGCGTTTCCTGCTCGCGACGACGGCGGCCGGCGCTGTGCTTGTGGTTGTTTGCGTGGCGCCGTTTTGGCGCGGGGGTGATATGTTTGCACTGGCCCGGCGCACCACGCTCTTCACAGCTTCGCTGCCGGCCGTCGTGCAAGCCAACCTGGAGCCGGCGCTCGGTGGCCCGGTGAGCCAAAGTGCAGTGGCGGCGGTGGCCGCGCTGCTGACTGTGGCCGCGGTGGGCTGGCACACCTGGCGCACCTGGCGCGCGCCTGAGCCGCTGGCGCCGATCCGCGCCGCGACACACGTGCTCCTGTTCTACTTGCTGTTCGCCTGTCTGTGGTTTCAGCCGTGGTATACCATCTGGCCGCTGGCCTTGGCCGCGCTGCTGCCCGAAGGCGCGGTGGCGCGCACGGTCGTCCTGCTGTCGTACGCGGCGGCCTGGAAAACCATCGTCTTCGATTTCTTCCTCTATCAGGGGGGGCCGCTGCCGCCGCTGGCTTGGCGCGAGAGCCTGCTCGGCCCGGCCACGCTGGGGGTGGTGTGGTTGTATGTGGGTTACCGGCTGGTGCGGCCTGGGGCCCGCGCGCGCCGGGCGCCGCTGCCGCCGGCGGCCTTCAGCCCGAGCAGTGCGCCGCTGGAGTCGCGATGAATAATGCGCTACTGGTGATTGCCAAAAGGCCGGCGGCCGGCCAGACCAAGACGCGGCTGACGCCGCCCCTGACCTCCCCGCAGGCCGCCCAGTTATATGAATGCTTCCTGCGCGATACCCTCGATATCGCTCGCGCCGTGCCGGACGTGGCGCGGTACATCTACTACGCGCCGGACGAGGCGGCTGGCTACTTTCAAGCACTGGCGCCGGACTTTGACCTGACGCCGCAGGTTGGGGCCGACCTGGGCGAGCGGCTAGATCAAGCCCTGACGCGCTTTCTGGCGCTGGGGTTTGAACGGGTGGTAGTCATGGATAGCGACAGCCCCACGCTGCCAGCCGCGTCGGTGGCTCAGGCCTTCGCCACGCTGGCCGACCATGATGTGGCGCTGGGGCCATGTGACGACGGCGGCTATTACTTGATCGGTCTGACGCGGCCCCAGCCGCAGCTGCTGCGCGGCGTCGTGATGTCGCAACCGCACGTGTTGCGCGACACGCTGGCCCGGGCGGCAGCTGCGGGTCTGCGCGTCGCGCTGCTGCCACAGTGGTACGACGTCGATACGGCCGACGAACTAGCCCGGCTGCAAACCGAGCTGGGTCTGGCGGCCAGCGCCCCGCACACCCGCGCCCTGCTTGCTACTCTTACCCGGCCCACCCTGGATGAAACATGAAGATCACCGTCATCATTCCGGCTTTGAATGAGGCCGGCTGCATTGGGGAGTTGGTCCAGGCTGTCTGGGCGCAGCCGGTTACGGGGGTCCTCGTGGTGGACAACGGCTCGACCGACGCCACGGCGGAACTGGCCGAGCGCGCCGGGGCGCAGGTGGTGCGCGAGCCGCACAAAGGCTATGGCTATGCCTGCCGGGCAGGGTTCGAGGCCGCGGCCGACGCCGACGGGTTGGTGTTCCTCGACGGCGATTACAGTTTCTTACCGGCAGAACTGCCGCGTCTCGTGGCGCCGCTGGCAGCCGACGAGGCCGACTTGGTCTTGGGGTCGCGCGTGCTGGGCCACATCGAGCGCGGCGCCATGCCGCCCCAGCAGCGTTTTGGCAATTGGCTGGTGGCCCACCTCATGTGGCCGCTGTACCGCTTGCCGTTGACCGACCTGGGGCCGTACCGCGCCATCCGCCGGCCGCTGCTGGCCGCGCTCGACATGCGCGAGATGACCTTTGGCTGGCCGACCGAGATGATCGTCAAGGCCGCCCGCCGGAGGGCGCGCATCATCGAAGTACCGGTCAGTTACCATTCCCGGCGGGCTGGACAGTCAAAAGTGAGCGGCACGCTGCGCGGAACGATCTTGGCCGGCTACGCGATTTTGGGAACTACGCTGCGTTACGTGCGCTGGCAGCCCCAATAGGCGTCCGGCCGCAGGTGCGAATCTGGCCGCAGTTGCAGAGACTAATTCGTCGCTGCTTTCTGGCGCAGACGCGACCGACAGTCCGAGAGCTTGCGGACGCCATCCCCCCGGCCTCTTAGTCCACCGCCAAACGCCGTAATCCCCTGAGGAATAGCCTCAAGTAGTGTTACTGACACCTCGGCCTCTCTCTGAATATTATGTCAAACACAGATGGACTGTGAACCCGAGCTTCCTTGGCCGATTGAGGTCTGTTGGCTGTCTAAGCGCTGCCCAAATGCCCAGCAGTCGCGTTCAGGCGCTGCGCCGAGAATCCGGTAGGCGTCCGGGACGACCCCAAGTCGGTCGGTCACCCAACGCTGGCTGCTCTTGTGGGCTGTGTTAGGACGCTAGCGGTCAGCTCGCCCAACGCAAGTGTATTTCGCGTCACATAGGTTACATCTGCTGTAACCTGCGTGACACAGACTATCCCGTTGGGGCTGCCCGTCCGTGCGCGGTTGGCCGGCTTCCAAATATTCTTTGCTGTAAGCGGTACTCAAGCGGTATGCGTGAGGTCAAAAAGAAGCCGCTTGGTCGATCTGGGCTGCTTTTGCCAGTCGACCTGAGGATGGGGATGAAAACGGCCCTTTGGTCAATAAAAAAAGCCCACTTCTCATGAAATGGGCTTTTTCTGTGCGGCTAGAGGGACTCGAACCCCCGGCCTTTTGGTCCGCAACCAAACGCTCTAATCCACTGAGCTATAGCCGCAAGCGAAATTACTGCGCTGACTGATCCGCGCCCGCGGTCTCAATCAGTTGTTTCTGGCGGGGAGGCAGGGATTTGAACCCTGGGTACAAGATTACTCCTGTACAAGCACTTAGCAGGCGCTCCCGATCAGCCACACTCCGGCACCTCCCCGTATGTTTGACAGCCCGTGCGGGTTAGGGCCGGGCGGCCAGTTGTTAAGCAGGCGGAGGGAGAGGGATTCGAACCCCCGGTGAGGTTGCCCCCACAGTTGTTTTCAAGACAACCGCCTTAAGCCACTCGGCCATCCCTCCCGGTGGAGGTCATCATTACCACCGAGCTTTTGGATTTTACCATGCTCGGCGTCAAAGTCAAAGGCTCAGAAAAAAAGACCAGCGCGCGCCCTGGTCGCTGAACGCCAGCCGGCTTTTGCCCCGCCGCGTTCAGCGACCCTTTTTGGCGTATAGCGGCTGGGGCCTGGCCCGCGCCGGCCGGCCGCTAAACTACTTGCTCCTGAGCCGCACCACCCCGTGGCGGATGGCATCGGCCCCGTTGGCCACCGCGTCGGCCGCGGCCACCACCTGCTGAAAATTCACCTTCGCCGGCAGGTCAGTGCGGTTCAGGCCCCGCACATACAGCGCTTGCAGCCGCACGGCCTTAATGGCTTCATCGGCGTCGCTGAACAACTCGGTAATCAACTTAAAATTGCCGGTCGGGTTCTTCGCCAGCACCGTCAGCTTGGCCAGTTGCGGGCGCAGCTTTGCGCTGGCCAGAATATATTTAACGACGTACTCATTCGGCGCGTAGCCCTTAGCCTTCTTGTCGGCGCCCTTCAGCAGCGCGTCCAGCGTCGCCCCGTGGTCTTTCATGTCCTGCGCCCCGCGCAGCGCGTTCCCCACCTGATCTTGATTGTGGCTGCTCACGTCCCCCTTCGTCTGCTTGAAGTCCTGCGCGGTCTTCGCCCACCACAGGGCGTCCTTCTTCAGCTCGGCCAGGAAGGCCGTGTAATCGGCGTTGGCCTTCACCTTCGGCGCCAGGCCGGCGGCCAGGGTCTGCATGGCCTTTGCGCTGGCCACCACCGGCGCGAACGTCTCTGCCTTCAGCGCGGTCACGTCCAGCTTCAGGATGGCGTCTACCTGCTTCTGATGCTCATCCAGCGCCTTGCCCAAACCCACCTCCACTGTTTTGAGGCTGATGGTCGTGGCGTATTTAGCCTTCAAGGCCTTCCATTGTTGACGGCGGTCACTCTTCGGAGCTGATTTGGACCAGGGAGCGGGCATGTGAACCTTTCCTTCGAGTTAGGCGAGCGTTAGGCAGCAGAAGCCAAGTTGTAAGCGAGAAGACAATATACAACCGACTGCAACGCGCTTAGTATAGGCCGCTCGGCCCAATCGAGGCAGTTGCCAAACGCCAACTGCCTGACATTCGCAGCCAATTGGCTGACAGGCCCCGCCCCGGCCGCTGCGCGTCAACCGCGCATCGCAGCGGCGGACCACTGCGCCTCAACCACCCATCAGCAACTGCCTCAGAACCCCAGCGCGCAGCCGTCGGCCCGTGTGTCGCTGCCCGCCCACAGCACGCCCTCGGCCGTGCGCCGGATCATCTGCCCGCGCCCGAACATTGCCCGCGCCATCCCGCTGATGTCTGCTTGCAGCGGATGACCGAGCGCCGCCAGGCCGGCCACCAGCTCAGCCGGCAGCCCGGTCTCCAGCGCCACCGCCCCGCCGGCCGTGCCCGACTGGATGCAGAAGCGCAGCCGGTCTAGCGCGGCCTGTGGCTCTAGCCCGTCGTCGGCCACCGCCACCACCACCTGCGTGTGGCCCTGCGGCTGCATAAACCCGCCCATCACCCCAAACGGCGCGTACAGGCTGCCGTCGTCCGCGCGCGTCAGCAGCCCCGGAATGATAGTGTGATAGGGTCGCTTGCCGGGGGCCAGCACGTTGGGGTGGGCGGCGTCGAGCGAGAAGTTGTGCCCCCGGTTTTGCAGTGTAAAGCCCCACGAGCCGCCCGCATCGAACGGCGTCAGCCCCGTGCCGAAGCCCATGTAGTTACTATTAATGAAGGAACAGCCGTTCCCTTGCCCGTCGACCACGCAAAAGTAGACCGTCCCGCTGCTGCTCACCGGCGCGCCCCGGCGCACATCCAGGCTGGCGCGGGCCGGGTCAAACAGCCCCCGCCGCTCGGCCGCGTACTCCGGGCTGAGCAGCCCGGTCACCGGCACCTGCACCTGGGCCGGGTCGGCCACGTGCCAGCGCGTGTCGGCAAAGGCGATGCGCATGGCCTCGATCAGCAGGTGCCAGCGCTCCACGCTCAGCGGGTCGAGCGCGCCCACGTCGAAGCCGGCCAGCACATTCAGCGCCAGCAGCGCCGTCAGCCCTTGGCCGTTGGGCGGGCACTCCCACACGCGCAGCCCGCGATAGACGGTCGAAATGGGCGTGTCCCAGGTTGAGGTGTGCGCCGCCAGGTCGTCCAGCGTCAGCACCCCGCCCGCCGCCTGCACCGTGTTCACAATCGCTTGCCCAATAGGCCCGCGATAGTAGGCCTCGGCCCCGCCCGCGGCCACCGCCCGGAACGTGCGCGCCAGCCCCAGATTGCGGAAGATTTCGCCCGCGCGCGGCCCGCGCCCGTCAATCGTCAGCGCCTGCCCGCCCAGCGCCGTGCGCAGCAGCCCCTCCGCCGAGCGCTGCCAATAATAGGCCGTTAGCGGCGCGACCGGAAAGCCCTCCTCGGCCAGGCTAATCGCCGGGGCCAGGATTTCACTCATCGGCATAGAGCCGTGCCGCGCCAAGAAGTCACACCAGCCGGCGCACGCCCCCGGCACCGTCACGGTGTGCGCATGCTGAAACGGCATCTCGCCGTCGGCGTTCACCAGCCCTTCGCGCCGCACCCGGTCGAGCGTCAGCGCCGCTGGAGCGCGGCCGGAGCCGTTCAGGGCCGTCACCTGACCACTGGCGGCCGAGTAGTACAGCACAAAGCAGTCGCCGCCGATGCCGGTCGAGGCCGGCTCGGTCACGTTCAGCGCCGCCGCCGTCGCCACGGCCGCATCCGCCGCGTTGCCGCCCTGCATCAGGATGGCGAGACCGGCCTGCGAGGCCAGCGGCTGGCTCGACGCCACCATGCCGCGCCGCGCTAGAACAGGTGAGCGCTGGGAGGAAAAAGTCAGGTTATTCATAGGGTTTGTAGCCACTTGCCTTTTTTCTAGGCCGCGAGGATAATCAGACCTAGTCTAGCACAGCCCGACGACCATTGTCTTTGCCCATAATTTACTCGGACTCGAAAGGTTAACGCCGACCCCCAAGTGTTCTAACCGGTACACCCAATCTATTCGCCTATCGTCTTTTCTTGGAGGAGAGAGATGTCTAAGAAATTGTCACCCATCCTGTCGCTGTTGGCGACGGCCAGCTTCTTGCTGGCGGCCTGCCCGCCGGCGGCGGCGCCCTACACCTGTACCGATACCCTCGGCTGCGTCGATATCCCCAATGGCACCGCCCTGCACCTGGCCTACGCCATGGTCGTGGCCGGCCCCGACGCCTCCCTCGGCATCGACTCCCGCCGTGGCGTCGAAATCGCTATCACCGATAAGGGCACCATCCTGGGTCACACCATCGAACTGACCGGTGAAGATACCCAGTGCAACGCCGAAGGCGGCCAGGCCGCCGCGCAGAAGCTCGCCGCCGACAAGACCATCGTGGCCATCATCGGCACGTCTTGCTCGAGCGAAGCCCGTGTGGCCGGCCCCATCCTCACCGATGCCGGCTTCACTCTGATCTCGGCCTCGAACACGGCCCCCGACTTGACGTCGGCCGCCACCCATGTCGCCGGCTACCTGCGCACCGCCCACAATGACGAAGTTCAGGGCGCAGTCGCCGCTGAATTCGCCTACAACAGCCTGGGCGCCCGCAAAATCGCCACCATCCACGACGGCTCGCTGTACGCCGAGAGCCTGGTGGGTGTGTTCGTTAAGCGCTTCCAAGAACTGGGCGGCACCATCGTCGGCCAGCAGGCCGTGCAGCCGACCGATACCGATATGCACACCATCCTGGTGGACTTCGCTGCCCTCCAGCCCGATATGATCTACTACCCGGTCTTCGTCGCCGCCGGCGGCTTCATCACCGCCCAGGCCCGCGAGACCCCCGGGCTCGAGACCGTGGCCCTGATGGGCGCGGACGGCATGTTCTCGCCCGACTTCCTGACCGCCGCCGGCCCGGCCGCCCTGGGCATGTATCACTCCAGCCCCGACTTCTCGGCCTTCGCCGCTGGTTACCAGGACTTCTTGGCCAAGCACCAGGCCGCCTACGGCGAGAAGCCGCTGTCGGCCTTCCATGCGCACGCCTATGACGCCACCAACATCATCTTCGCCGCCATCGAGAAGGTCGCGGTCAAGGATGCCGACGGCGCCCTCCACATCCCGCGCGGCGCCCTGCGCGCGGCCATGTTCGCCACCAAGGACTTCCCGGGCCTGACCGGCACGCTCACCTGCACGCCCACCGGCGACTGCAGCGATCCGGTGATCGCGGTCTACCAGGTCATGAACGCCGACCCGGCCGCCTGGAACCCCGGCGCCGCCGCCGACAGCAACCCGAAGAAGATCTACCCCTAATGTTTCGTAGCCCAGGTCTGACCCGCAGTCGCGAGTGGTTTGACCGGGGCGCCGGACAGTAAGGCTGCCTGTACTCCACCGGGGCGGGTGATAGAGCTAACGCTTTACCACTCGCCCCGGCTCTTTTCTGGCTAGGCTGGGGAGCGTGCGTATGCTGATGACCCGCTTGCGGCGGATGAGCGGCACCGATGTGGTGATGTTCATCGTTGGGACTGCGATTGCCATTGCTATTGTCTACGGCTCGGTGGTCACCCTGGCCTCTGGCAAATATAGCCTGGACCAGTGGGAAAACCTGGTGGTCTATGGCCTGACCCAAGGCAGCATTTATGCGCTGATTGCGTTGGGCTACACCCTGGTCTATGGCATCCTGCGCATGATCAACTTTGCCCATAGTGAAATCTTTATGGCCGGGCCGTTTACGGCCTTTTTTGTTGCCCGCGCCCTCAACGCTTCCGGCTTTTTAGCCGCCCAACCCCTGCTGGGCATGGCCATCGTCGCCCTGGTGGCCATGGGCACCTCCATGGGCATTGCGCTGCTGGTCGAGCGCATTGCCTACCGCCCGCTGCGCAACGCCCCGCGCCTGGTGCCGCTCATTACTGCCATTGGCGCTTCGCTGGTGCTGCAAAATATATTTCGCGGCCTGTATGGCGACGGCATTGAGCGCTACCCCGACCTGGCGGTGCTGGCCGGCGAGGTCAACTTGCTCGGCGTGCGCTTTCTCAAGACCCAGATCGTGGTAATTGTGGCCGCTATCCTGCTCATGTCGCTCTTGTATGCCTTTGTGCAATTGACCAAGACCGGCAAAGCCATGCGCGCCGTCTCCGAAGACAAAGACGCCGCCGCCCTGATGGGCATTGATGTAGACCGCATCATCGCCGTCACCTTTGCGGTGGGCGGGGCGCTGGCCGGCGCGGCCGGTGTGCTCTACGCGCTGATCTTTGGCCAGGTGCAGTACTATATGGGCTTTGTGCCCGGCATCAAGGCCTTCACCGCTGCCGTGCTGGGCGGCATCGGCAACGTGCCGGGCGCCATGATCGGCGGCCTGTTCCTGGGCGTGTTCGAATCGGTCGGCCCCAGCCTGTTCCTCGACGGCCTCGGCATTCCGGCCCCGGCCCAGTTGAAAGACGTCATCTCGTTCACGCTGCTGGTGCTGATCTTGATCTTCCGCCCCAGCGGCATTTTAGGCGAGCGCCTGTCGGCCAAGAAGGCCTAAGGCCCGCCAACCACCTAAACGCACACCGGCCCCCGCAGGAGGGCGATGGCATGAAGGCTCATTCCGAACCAGTTTGGCAAACCGCCGTGCGCTTGGGGCTCTATGGCGGCGTCACGGCCGTGCTGTTCAGCCTCGTGGGCATGGTCCAAACCTTTCAAGCGCGCACCCTCATCGGCGGCGTGCTGACCCTGGGCCAAATCTTTCTGTCGCTGACGGTCGGCCTCAGCGCCTTTGCCGCCGCCCGCCGCGTGCAGGCCGAAGGTCCCCAGGCCACGCTGTTGGCCGGTGGCCTGGCCGGTGGCGCGGTCGGTCTGTCCCTGGCGGCCCTCATCCTCTTCGTCGCCGCCCTGCCCGAAATTCGCGACATGCTGCTGAACGCCTCCCCCGCCCTGGTCGCCATCTTAACCTTTGGCCAGTCGGTGGTGGCCGGCGTGGTGATCTGGGTGGCCCTGGGCGTGGGCCTGGGCGTCATCGCGGCCTCGCTGCTGCTGCTGTCGCCCGTCCTCCGCCAGACCATCCTCTCGGCCCTGGGCGCAGTGCTGCTCATTGGGCTGCTGGCCGACTTGCTGCGCCTGATCACCGAAGGCTGGGGTTACTCCCTATCGATTC
>JBBRZY010000036.1:0-14618 GCA_038252885.1 Anaerolineales bacterium
ACGCGGCTGTTCGTCGAGCGGCCCGCGTACGAGGCGGTGGTTGAGGGGCTGGCCGCGCAAGCCCAGCGCATCCGCGTGGGGCCAGGGTTTGCGCCCAAGGTGCACATCGGCCCGCTGGTGTCAGAAAAGCAGCTTCAGACCGTGCTAGGCTATATTGACAGCGGCCGGTCGGCCGGGGCGACGGTGGTGGCCGGCGGGACGCGCCTGGGCGGCGACCTGGCCGAGGGCTACTTCATCGAACCGACGATCTTCACCCACACCGACGACTCGCTCAAGCTGGTGCAGGAAGAAATCTTCGGGCCGGTGGCAGCGGTGACGGCCTTTGACGACTGGGACGAGTTGATCGGGCGGGCCAACAGCACGCGCTATGGGCTGGCGGCCGGCGCGTGGACGCGCGATGTGAGCAAGGCCCACCGCTTCGCGCGCGCCGTGAAGGCCGGCACGGTGTGGATCAACACCTATGGGCTGTTCGACGCGGCCGTGCCGTTTGGCGGCTACAAGGAGAGCGGCTTTGGGCGCGAGATGGGGGCGGAGGCGCTGGATTTGTATACGCAGACGAAGACGGTGTGGATTGGGCTGTGACGATTGTTGATTTTTGGTCGGGGCGGGCAATTGTCCAGCGCGAGATCGAGCCAGCTGACGCTGAGCGGGCAACGGCTGAAGACAGGGTAACGAGCGGCATGAGCGAACGTGAAGCAGAGCAGCCAGCGCCCGTCGAGCCACGGGCCTATCGCGACACCATTGGCTTGTTCACGACCGGCGTGGCGGTGGTGGCGGTGCGGGTGGGCGACCACGTGCACGCCATGACGGCCAACGCCGTGGCCTCGTTGTCGCTCGACCCGCCACTGGTGATGATGGGCGTGAGCCGCCAGGCTAAGATGGCGGCCCAGCTTGAGACTGGGCGGTTGTTCTCGATCAACATCCTGCGGGCCGAGCAGCAGGCGGTTTCGAACCACTTTGCCGGCCGACCGGATGAGGGCCCAAGACCGGCCTTTGAGTTTGACGCCTGGGCCGGCACGACCCGTTTGCGCGAGTGTGCGGCGGCGCTGGCCTGCCGGGTGGAAGAGCAAATGCCGGGGGGCGACCACTGGATTGTGCTGGGGCGCGTGCTGGCGGTGCAGCAGGAGACAGACCGGCGCCCGCCGCTGGTGTTCTTCGGCGGCGAGTATCGGCAACTGACGGCCAGCGACACGCCGGCCCCCGCGCCCGACCTGGCAGCCGACAGGCCCGTGCAAACGCTCTATGATCCCCGGTGATAGGACGGCCATGGAAACGACCGACGAAGCCCGCAACGAGGCGTTTGAGCGGCGGATCGCGCGCGGCGAGAAGATCGAACCGGGCGACTGGATGCCGGACGCCTATCGCAAGCAATTGATTCGCATCATTTCGCAGCACGCGCATAGTGAAATCGTGGGGATGCTGCCGGAGGGCGCTTGGATCACGCGCGCGCCCAACCTGCGCCAGAAGCTGGTGCTGTTGGCCAAGGTGCAAGACGAGGCCGGGCATGGGCAGTACCTCTACCACGCGGCCGAGACGCTGGGAGCCACGCGCGAAGAGATGATCGACGCGCTGCTGACTGGCAAGGCCAAGTACTCGTCGGTCTTTAACTATCCGTCGCTATCGTGGGCCGACATGGGCATCATCGGCTGGCTGGTGGACGGCGCGGCCATTCTCAATCAGAGCATGTTGGCGCGCTGCTCGTATGGCCCCTACTCGCGCGCGATGGTCCGCATTTGCATGGAAGAGGGCTTTCACAAAAAGCAGGGCCAGGAGATGGTCATCCGCTACGCGCGCGGCACGCCGGGGCAAAAGGCGATGGTGCAAGACGCGCTGAACCGCTGGTGGTGGCCGGCGCTGATGATGTTTGGCCCGCATGACAGCGAGAGCAGCAACAGCGCGGCGCTGATCCGCTGGAAGGTGAAGAGCCGGACCAACGACGAGCTGCGCCAGGAGTTCTTGAACGAACTGGTGCCCGACCTGCATGCGCTGGGGCTGAGCCTGCCCGACCCGGCCCTGCACTACGACGTGGAGACGGGCCACTGGCTGAGTGGCGAGATTGATTGGAACGAGTTCTGGCGGGTGGTGGGCGGCGACGGACCGTGTAACAAGGAACGGCTGGCGGCGCGGCAGCAGGCGCAGGACGATGGCCAGTGGGTGCGCGAGGCCTTGGCGGCCTATGCCGCCCGCGCTGACATCGGAAAGGCCAGCGCTTAAGATGGATACCCAATGGCCGCGCTTTGAGGTATTTGAGCAGGCCCGACCCGGACAGCCGCACCGCAACGCGGGGGCTGTGCACGCGCCCGACGCCGAGATGGCGCTGCAGAACGCGCGCGATGTGTTTGTGCGCCGGCCCGATTGCACTAGCCTGTGGGTCGCGCCACAGGCCGCGATCTACAGCCGCACGGCTGAAGAATGGGCGGCCGACGGCGAGGCAGTCGAGGCCGACGGACCGGAGCAGGCGTATCAGGTCTTCCAGAAGCAGTCGCAGCGACAGATGGAAACATTTGTGAACCACCTGGGCAGCGTGCAGGCCACCTCGCCGGCGGCGGCGCTGGAGCGGGCGGCCGAGCAATGGGGCGGCAGGGACGCCTGGGTGTGGTGGATCGTGCCGGAGAGCGCCATCACGCGCAGCGCCGCCGCCGAGGCCGCGAGCATGTTCACCCCGGCGCTAGACAAGCCCTACCGGCAGCCCAACTTCTATCACGTGCAAACGCAGATGCGGGCGGTGCGCGACGGCCGCACGGACGAGGACGCGGCATGATCGCCCCACCCCACCCGGCGCTGGCGCCGCAAGTCTTGGCGCTGGCCGACGATGAGCTGATCTTGGGCCACCGCGATTCGGAGTGGTGCGGCCACGCGCCCATTCTGGAAGAAGATATTGCCTTCGCGAACCTGGCGCAAGACGAGCTGGGGCACGCGGCGCTCTGGTACCGGCTGGTGGAGCAGTTGTCGCATCAGCGGCCCGACGACCTGGTGTTCTTCCGCCGGGCCAAGAACTTCCGCTGCGCGCAGTTGGTCACGCTGCCCAAGGGCGATTGGGCCCACGCCATGACGCGCCAGTTTCTCTTCGACGCGGCTGAGGCCGTGCGACTGCCGCGGCTGGCCGCCAGCCGCTATGCGCCGCTGGCCGAAACGGCCGCCAAGATTCAAACCGAAGAGATCTATCATCTGCGCCACACGCGGGCCTGGGTGCTGCGGCTGGGGCTGGGCACCGAAGAAAGCCACCGCCGGATGCAAGCCGCGCTCGACACGCTGTGGCCGTTCGCGCTGCAACTGTTTGTGCCGTTGACCGAAGAAGCGGCGTTGACAGTGGCCGGCCTGGTGCCGGAAGCGGCGACGGTGCAAGCCGAGTGGGAGGCGCTGGCCGGGGCCGTGCTGCGCGACGCTGGCCTGGTGATCCCAGCCGAGGCGCAAGCGGTGGCGCAGGACCGGCGCGAGTTCGGGCCGTACCTAACGAGCTTGTTGGATGAGATGCAGGCCGTGGCACGGCTGGAGGGGCCGGAGGTGGGCTGGTGACACCACGCCTCACCAGCGAGGCGGTGTGGCAGGCGCTCGGCGGCGTGATGGACCCGGAAATTCCGGTTGTGTCGGTGGTGGACCTGGGCATCATTCGGGCCGTGACTATTGCCGACGGCCGCGTGACGGTGGCGATGACGCCGACCTTTGCCGGCTGCCCGGCGCTGGCGGTGATGCAGGCGGGCGTGGTAGACGCCGTGCGCGCACTGGGGGCTGAAGCGGTGGAGGTCGTGCTGCAACTGACGCCGCCGTGGACCTCCGACTGGATAGCCGAGACGGCGCGCGCCAAGCTGGCCGGCATCGGGCTGGCGCCGCCGGTGAGGCACGGCGGGCTGATTCAGCTAATCTTGACCGAGGCGGCCACCTGCCCCTATTGCGGCTCGCGTGACACCTCGATGCGCAATTCGTTTGGGCCGACGCTGTGCCGGGCGATCTACTTCTGCAACGCCTGCCGCCAGGGGTTCGAGCAGTTCAAGGCGCTGTAGAGGCTGGTCGGCAGCCGGAGGCCAGAGGTCTGAGAGTGACTCGAAGAATTAATTTGATATCGAAAAGTGGCTCCTGTAGACATAGGAGCCGCTGGTGGTTTAAGCAGAATTGATTAGAACGACGCGAGGGCGGCGGCGCGGTCGGTGTGGATCTCGAAGAACTGGGCCATGCCAGAGGTGTCGAGCACGCGTAAGACGCTGGCCTGTGGGCTGAGCAGCTTCACGCCTAGCTGGCGGCCCTGCTCGATATCGCGGCCCATGGTGCGAAAGGCGTTCCAGCCGGCTTCGGGGTCGGGCGGTTGCTTGCCCTGCACCAACACGGCCGTGCTGTGCAGCGCCACTAACCCGGCCGAGCTAATGTAGGGCACATCGCTCAGGTCGAGCAACACCTGGCCGACGCCGGCCGCCACTTGCGCGCGCGCCACCGCGATTAGCCCCTGGTAGGTCGAGGCATCGAGATCGCCATGAACGGTCAGCACTGTGACGGGCACCCGGCCCGGGGCAACTTCGACGGTCACGTTCATGGCAGATACTCCTAGGCGGCGGCGGCCATGTGTTTGACCAGGGTGACTTCATTGTCACCCGAAGGCAGCCGGCGATAACGTAGATCGTCCACCATTCGGCGGCTTAAGTATATACCCAGGCCGCCAATTTGCCGCTGTTCGAGCGGCACGTTGAGGTCGGGGTCGGCGTGCGTGGTCGGGTCGAAGGCGGGCGCTTGGTCGCGCAGCACTACTGCCACACTGCCAGCCTCGGCCCGGCAGCGCACCTCAATCTGGCCCGGCGCGCCCTGGTAACCGTGCAGGATGACGTTGGCCGCCAGCTCGTCCACCGCTTGCACCAGGTCGTCAATCGCTTTCGTCGCCAGGCCAAAATTCGCGCCGGCGACTTGCACAAACCGGCGGATTACCACCAGAAAATTGACGTCAGCCGAGATTACCAAAGTAGCTTCGCCGACGGGCGTGGGGTCAGGCATGGCGGGTCGCAATCATGGGCCGCAGTGTAACGCAGAAGGTGGCTGACTGCCAAATGCATGACTTGCCCCCGGCGGCGGGCGAGCCCCACCCATGCTACAATCCGGCCCAACCCCGGTAGCTGTTGGCGTGCGGCCCTCACCGACGCCCCATAGGAGTCACATGAGCCACGAGACGGAGTTACCTACCCCCCTGCTGGGCCTGACCGCCCAGGAAGCCACCGACCAATTCGAGGCGCTGCAGCAGAAGCTGGTGCCACTGTGGAAGTCCATCCAGGCCATGAACCAGGACGAGCAGACGATTGTGATCGTGCCGTCCATGAATATTGACAGCGAGTTCACCGCCACCGAGCTCCAGGCCTACGAAGAGCGCTTCTTGTTTCTGTTGCTGCTGCTGCGCCAGCCGCGCGCCCGCGTGATCTACGTCACTTCGCAACAGATCAACCCGGCCATTATTGACTACTACCTCGACTTGCTGCCGGGCGTCATCGCCAGCCACGCCCGCAAGCGGCTGTTCACCGTGGCCCCGCTCGACGCTTCGTCGCGGCCGCTGAGCCTTAAGCTGCTGGAGCGACCAGCGCTGATCGCGCAGATTAAGGCGCTGATCCCCAACCCCGACCGGGCGCACCTGGTGCCCTACAACACCACTGAAATGGAGCGCAATTTGGCGCTGCGCTTGGGCATCCCCATGTACGGGGCCGACCCCAAGTACTTCCCGCTCGGCACCAAGAGCGGCTGCCGGCAGATCTTCGCCGAGGAGGGCGTGCCGCACCCGCTGGGGGTCGAGAACCTGACTAGCGCGCAGGCGGTGATGGACGCAATCAAGGGCATGCGCAAGCAGAAGCCCAGTATCCGCCAGGTGCTGATCAAACTCAACGAGGGCGTCTCGGGCGAGGGCAACGCGCTGGTCAAGCTCGAAGGCCTGCCGGAACCGGGCAGCGCCGGCGAGGGCGCAGCGCTGGAAGCCCGGATGCACGAGATGCAGTTCGAGCTGCAAGGCACGAATTATGACCACTACGTCGGCAAGCTCAATCAGCGTGGCGGCGTGGTCGAAGAGCGCATCATGGGCACGGACTTCCGCAGCCCGAGTGTGCAGTTGCGCGCCACGCCGCTGGGCAAAGTGGAGATCCTCTCGACCCACGACCAGGTGCTGGGCGGACCAAGCGGGCAGAGCTACATCGGCTGCCGATTCCCGGCCGACACCGCGTACGCCCCGCTGATCACGCGTGAGGCGGCCAAGGTGGGAGCGCGGCTGGCGAAGGAGGGCGTGCTGGGCCGCTTTGCGCTCGACTTCGTGGTGGTGCGCAACGAGACGGGCGCGTGGGAAATCTACGCCATTGAAATCAACCTGCGCAAGGGCGGCACCACCCACCCCTTCCTCACGCTGCAATTCCTGACCGACGGCAAGTACGACTCGGAGACGGGCATTTTCACCACGCCGCGCGGCGAACGAAAATTCTTTGTGGCCAGTGACCATGAGGGCTCACCCAAGTTCCGGGTGTTTACGCCCGACGACCTGTTCGACATCGTGGCGCGCCACAATCTGCACTTCGACATGGCGATCCAGAAGGGCATTGTGATGCACATGCTGGCCGCGCTGGGCACGCATGGCAGCATGGGGCTGACGGCAGTGGGCGACACCCACGAAGAGGCCAACGAGCTCTACCAGAAGGCCGTGGCCGTGCTGCACGCCGAGGCCGACGCCGCACTGAAGCGGTAGACTGGCCGGAAGGCAGGCCCGCGCGACACTAGATTTGCGGCCGGCTGGAGCGCTCCAGCCGGCCGTGTGCATTCTGGATGGGTAGACTGGAGGCCGTGCGCATGAGATGGTTCTTTGGCTCGGGTTTTGGCATCCTGGGGAGCATCTTGGTGGTGCTGGCGATCCCGTTATTGGCCATCGCCGGCGCGTTCTATTTCTTCTTTGACTACAGCACGCGTGACTGGGTGCCGGCAACCGGAACCGTGGTCGAGGTGTACATGGGCACTGACGCCGAAGGCAACGCGAGCGGCACCTACTGCCCGGAGATCGAGTTCACCAGCGCCGCGGGCGAAGACGTGAAGGCCAACCCGACCGAGTGCTCAAGCCCAGCCGCCTATGCCAGCGGCGACGTGGTGGAGCTGAAATACAACCCCGCCAACCCACGTGACTTGCAGATCAAAGGGGGAGCCACGCAGTCAATGGCGCGGACGTTCGAGTACGGCGCAGGCGGCATTGGGGCGCTGCTCGTTGGCGGCGGGCTGGCCGCGCTGCTGGTGGGGGCCGTGGTGGTAGCGCGGCGCGCTTAGGGCAGAAAACACCCGTGGCGGTTTGGCCTTTGAATAGAAGGGAAGGCAGACAATGAAATGGCTCTTTGGTTCAGTGTTTGGCATTATGGCGGCTATTTTTCTGATGATCGGCTGCCCGTTCCTGATGGTGGCGGGCGGGTTTTACTACTTCGTTGAGTACCGCACCAGCGACTGGGTGCCGGCCACCGGCGTTGTGACCGGGCTGAGCCAGACCCAAAGCACCGATTCAGAGGGCTTCACCACCACCATGTATTGCCCGTCCGTCGAATTTGCGACCAGCGCCGGCGAGACCATCGAGGTAGACGTGAACGACTGCTCCAGCCCGCCGGCTTACGCTACCGGCGACGCGTTGGAACTGAAGTACAACCCGGCTGACCCGCGCGAAGTGCAACTCAAAGGCGGGACGCTGCAGACGTTGACCGTGGTGTTTGGGATCGTCTTTGGCGGCCTCGGCGCGCTGCTAGTCATCGCGGCAGTGGTGCTGGGTTTCATTGGGGTGATCGTGATGGTCCGGCGGAATAGCGCCTGAGGGATGACTGATTTTTGAGGGCGCCAGCAGACAGGCGGAGAAGTCAGTGAGGCTGACGGCTCCGCCTGTCGGTTTAAGGAGGAGGACGGCGGGGCTACTGGGCCTTGGGCCGGCGTTCCCAGGCGTGGCGCAGCGCGGACAACTGGCTGAGGTGCTCATTGTCGTGGGCGACGATGACCTGCACCTGCTGTGCCAGTGTGGTGGGGCCAGTGCGCTCGTGCACGCCTCGGCGCGCCCAGTCGGCCACGGGGAGCGCAGTCAGAAAGTCTAACAGCGCCTGGCGGCTGGCGACAAAGCGCACCAGCGCGTCGGCGGGGCGGGCGCTGTCGTCGGGCGCGGCGACGGTTGGGCCAATGAACGGCACGGTGGGGGTGGCTTCTTTGGCGATGCGCTCTAGCCGCGTGAGGAAGTGCGGGTCGGCGGCCGCCAGGTGGGTGAGGATCTGGGGCGCGTTCCACTCACCGGGGGCGGGCGCCCAGGTTTGCGCGTCAACTGTCAGCGCGGCTAGATAATTCGCGGCGCGACCGGGCGCGGCCGTGAGCAATTGCAGGAGGGCGGCGTGCTGGGGAGATTGGATGGGAACTCGGGACATGGGTGTGTTGGCGCGGCTGAGTGCTAGCGCCCCTCGAATATCGGCAGCGGCTGGCCGACGCCGCGCTCAACGGCCAGAGCATATACAGCGGCGGCGGTGGCGATATCCCACACCGACAGGCCGTGCGACTCAAAGATGGTGATGTCAGCAGTGGCGGTGCGGCCGGGTTGCTGCCCGCCCACGATGTCAGCCAGCTCAACCACGCGCTCCCAAGTGAGGGCGCCTTCGGCTACGGCACTCACCAGGTCGCCCGACTCAAGTTTGGATTGTTCCAGCGAGTCGACGGCGACGCAGGCGGCGCGCGCGAAGGTGGCCGCATCGAGCTCGCGGCGGCGCAGCAGGTTCGAGCCGGCGGCGTTGAGGTGGGTGCCAGGCGACAGCCACGCGCCATCGAACACGGGCTGAGCGCTGGTCGTCATGGTGACGATCACGTCCACCCCTTCGGCCGCCGCGCGCGGATCGTCCACCGCCACGAGCGTGGCGCCCACTTGCGGCTGCATGGCGGCCACAAAGGCGGCGCGGCGCTCTGCGCTCCGGCTATAGACGTGCACCCGCTCAATCGGCCGCACGGCACAGATAGCGAGTAGCTGCGTCTCAGCCTGGCCGCCGGCGCCAAACAGGCCGAGCGTGCGCGCTTCGGGCCGGGCCAGATATTTGGTCGCCACGCCGCTGGCTGCGCCGGTGCGGACGCGGCCCAGCCAATCGGCCTCGATCAATGCCAGTAGCCGGCCGGTATCGCTGTCATACAGTGGCACTAGAAAGTCCGTTGGCCCGCCAAAGGTGGCGTAGGCCTTGAGGCCCAGCACGTGCAGGTCCGGCAGGCCGCAGGCCATGAGGTGTAACATGCCGCCGGGCACAACCACGCGGCGGCGCGGCAGGTTGCTGGCCGCCCCGCGGGCCAAGCTCTGGAAGGCGGTCTCGACGGCCGTGAGGGCCATCTCCATCGTCAGGAGGCGGCGCACATCGCGTTCGGTGAGCAGTGTGACCATGGTGGACCTTAGACCTCGGCGGCCGTCGCCGCCGGCACCGGCGCCAGCGGGCGACTGGCCTTCGGCAGCGTCCAAATCAGGATCGCTGCGAGGATGGGCAAGAAGGCCATGGCCGTCATCGCCGTCTGCAGGCCGTATTGATCGGCCAACTGCCCCAGCAGAGGCGCAGCCGCGCCGCCCACGCTGACCGACAACCCAATGGTCACGCCGGACGCCACGCCAATGTGATTGGGCAGGAAATCTTGGCCCATGACCACCAGCGAGCTGCCGGGCGAGGCCACAATCAGCCCCAGCGGCACGAGCAGGATGATGGCTGGGAGCACCTGATGCGCCGAGAGGAACAGCAGCAGCACCGGGCAGACCGCCAGCGTGGCCCACAGCGTCAGCCGGCGCGTGCCGACCCGGTCCGCTAGCCGCCCGCCCATCAGCACACCCAGCAGGCCAAGACCGAGGTACAGCGCCAACGCGAGGCCACCTTGCTGCGGCGACAGGTTGAGCACGTTCACCCAGTAGAGGGGCAGGAACGTATTGAAGCCAAAGAAAAAGATCGAACGAAAGATGAGCGCGGCCGAGAGAATGCCAAACGGCCGCCAGGCATCGGGCTTGGCGGCCGCGCCGGCCGAGTTGGTGGTGCCGGGCGCGGGGCGGTGGGCCACGGTGGGCTTGGGCAACAAGCGCTGCTGTGAGATCAGCACAAGGGTGATGAAGATGGCCGGCACGAGCAGCACAATGGTGCCGGGCGGGCCGAACTGCTGCATGAGCACGGTCGCGAGGAGCGGGCCGAGCGCAAACCCGGCCGTGCCGCCCATCGAGAACACGCTCATACTGGTGGCCTTCAGCCGGCCGGAGACGGCGTGCATGCCGCGCGCGGCCTCGGGATGGAAAGCGGCCACGCCCAGCCCACTGACGATCAGCGCCAACACCATCAGCGGGTAGGTTGGCGCGACCCCAATCAGGCTCATGCCCAGGCCAGCGAAGAACACCCCGGCTGGGATGAGCCAACTGGCCGGCGCACGGTCAGAGAGCTGCCCGAAGAACGGCTGCACAATGGACGAGGCGATGGTGGCGGCGAAAGTCAGCCCGGCGGCCTGGGCATAGGTGAAGTGATAGGCGAGCGCGAAATACGGTAACAGCGCCGGCAGCGCCCCCTGGTTGAGGTCGGTGAAGCCGTGTCCGGCGGCGAAGATGGCGATGGCGCGACGATGCATGGCGAGGTCTGGGGTTCGGTGCGCGTAGTGGGTGAGGGCGTAATTGTACTCTGCTCTGCCCGCTACGCCGACCGTCAGAAGGCGATGACGCCGCGCGCAACCGTGCCGGCCAGCATGTCGGCGTAGGCCGCGTTGATGGCCGTGAGCGGGTAAGTTTTGGTGATTAGCCGGTCGAGGTCGAGCCGGCCTTGACCGTACAAATCGGCCAGCAGCGGGAAGTCGCGGGCCGGGTTGGCGGTGCCATAGTAGCAGCCGGTGACGGTCTTCTCCTGGCGCGTGAGGATCGCGCCGGGGAAGTTGGTGCCGCTGCCCATGGCGGTGATGCCGGCCAGGATAACGGTGCCGCCGGGCCGCACGGCGTCGAGACACTCCTCCTGCACCGACGGCACGCCAATGGCCTCAAACACATAGTCGGCGCCGCGCCCGCCCGTGAGCGCGCGGATGGCGGCGGCTGTGTCTGGCCCGGCCAGCAGGCTATCGGTCGCGCCGAACTCACGCGCCATCGCCAACTTGCTTTCCACGCGCTCCACCACGATCAGACGGCTGGCTCCGGCCAGGCGCGCCCCCATCAATATGCTCAGGCCCACGCCGCCCGCGCCGTAGATGGCGACACTGGTGCCGGCGTGCACGTGGGCGGTGTTGAGCACGGCCCCCACGCCGGTCGTCACCGCGCAGCCGATGAGGGCCAGCACCGCGAAGGGCACGTCGTCTGGCATGACCACGCAGCAAATTTCGGGCACCACGATGCGGTCGGCGAAACAGGCCAGCCCGCTAAAGTGGTAGACCGGTTGGCCGTTCTTCGACAGGCGGGTGGTGCCGTCGAGCATGGTGCCGGCCCACAGCGGGCCGACGTAGGTCTCGCACAGGCTGGGCCGGTCGTGCAGGCAGTAGAAGCAATTGCCACAGTTGGGCGCCCAACTGAGCGCCACGTGGTCGCCCGGCTTGAGGCGCGTGACGCCCGCGCCGACGGCCTCGACCACGCCGGCGCCCTCGTGGCCGGGCACAACCGGCAGCACGTGCTTGGTCGCGCCGGTCATCAGGTGCCAATCGCTGTGGCACACACCGGCGGCGGCCACGCGCACCTGCACCTCACCGGCTTGCGGCGGCGCGAGGTCGAGCGTTTCGATGACGAACGGCGTGTTGGGCGCGTACAGCACAGCAGCCTGAGTTTGCATGGCGAGTCCTCGGCGTGAAGAATGAGAATTAAAATGGCAGCGGCAGCGCTACACCTGCGGCGGCGAACGCCAGCGCCACAGCCGCACCCGGCCCAAGCGCTGGATGGCCAGCAAGGTGCTCAGCAGAATCAGCACCCCGCCCAGCCATTGAAGCGGCGTGAGCCGTTCGCTCAAGAATAGCACAGACCAAATGACGGACAGGAAAGTTTCGAGCGGCACGAGCATGGCCACCGGGCCGGTGCCGAGCCGGCGCATGGCGATGAACCAGGCGGCCCACGCAAAGTAGGTGGTGATGGCGGCCATGAACAAGATCACGCCCCACAGCGCGGGCGTGAGCGCCAGCACGAGGCCGACGAGCGGCGGGCCGTTGACCAGGCCGTAGAGCGCGGTGATGGTCGTCATCCCGGCCAGCAGGTAGAGCAGCGTGGCTTGCGGGTCATAGGGCTTCAAGTACCACTGGCTGATGACGGTCTGCGCGGCTGAGGCGACGATGGAGATGCCCACCAGGACCAGCCCGAGCACGCTCACCTGCCCGCCGGGGCCGATCAGCAAGTAAACGCCCGCGAGGCCCAGCGCCATCCGCACTACATTGCGGTAGGTGAAGCGCTCACCTCGCAGCGCCAGCATGCCCAGCACCACCAGCGGGTAGAGCGCAAAGATCATCGAACTGATGGATGAGTCCATGCTGGTGAGCGCCCAATAGAAGGCCAGCGTGCCCACGCCGTGCATGAGCCCAGACCCGAAGGCGATGAGCTTGGCGCGACGGTCGAGCGGCACCGGCCCGCCCCGCACGACCAGGCCGGTCAGGAATAGCAGCAGCGCCGCCACCAGGAAGCGTAAGACCAGCATCACGGTGGGCGTGAGGCCGAGCGCGTAGGCGGCCTTGGCGATGGGCGTGGAGAGGCTGAAGGCCAGCGTCGAGAGCAGCGCAAAGGTCCAGCCGCCTACGACAGAGGCGGCCTTGCCATTGACGGGCAGCGCTAGATCAGGCGAGTCGGTCATGGTCATTGGGAGGGATGCCTACAGCAAGAGCGGGCGTTGGTCGCGCACAGTGTCGCGCGCGCCGGTGGTGTCGGCAATGGTGATCAGCACGCGGCCTGCGCCGAGCGGCAGGCGGGCGTCTAACGCGGCGCGCAGGTTGGCGGCGGCCTGCGCCCCGCGCACGAACGCGAATAGCGCATGCCCGGTCAGCGCCCGGCCCCAGGCGGCGGCCCCGCTGGCGGCCAGCGTCGCCAGCGCCGCAGCGGCACCTGAAAGCGGCGGTAGTGGCGGCAGGAGCGCAGCGTTGAGGGCGTGCAGGGCCATGAGCGCGCGACCAAAGGCCGGCAGGTCATCGCGCTCCAACGCCGGCCAAACATCATCGTCCAGCAGGCGGGCAGTGGCGGCGCTCAGGCGCGGCGCGGCGGCGTGCAGGGCGGCGGCGCGTTCGGCTTCCAGCGTCAGCGGCGCGTCGGTGGGCAGCGCGGGCAGGTAGAGCACCACCGCCCAGGCGGCGGCGCGGTCGATGTGCGCCAGCGCGTGCCGCCGCAGAGGCGGGGCAAAGACGCCCGGACCGGCCGGCGGCGCGACCACCAGCGCCCCACCCTGCGCGTAGGCCCAATGCGCCAGCGCGTGCTCCGGCGCGAGCGCCAGGGCAGCGGCCAAAGCAGGCGCTTCGGTGGGGCGGCCGGCGGCCCAGGCCAGGCCGCGCGCCGTGCACAGGCTGAGCATGGTTTCGGAGGCCAGGCCCATGAGTGCGGGCGTGGCGAGCTCGACTTCCAACTCTCCGGTAGCCGGCAGCCCAACCGCGCGCCGGTAGCGCTCGGCTGCGGCATGGGCCACATCGGCCCGGGCGCCGGTGACCGACAACGCCGACGCGGCGCGCGCGAACAGATGCGTAGGCGGGTGCTGAAGCGTCAGCCCCACCTGCCGGAGCGCACCGTCGGCGGCGCGGGCGTAGCCGAGCAGCAGCGCGCAGGGACAGCCGATTTCAAGCAGCATGGACAGGGGCGGGCATAGGAGGGCATATTGTAACAGCCCGACGAGTGGGCTCAGCGCGAATTCGTGCGCGCGCCGAGTGCACGCAGCTGCGCCAGCGGGATATGACACAAGATGTGGTGGTCTTCACCGGCCGCCTGCCAGGGCGGCTCGACCTCTTCGCAAATGCGGCCGCCGGCGGGCAGCAGGGCGCGGCGGGGGCAGCGCGGGTGGAAGCGGCAGCCGCTGGGCGGGTGCAGGGGACTGGGTGCTGGCCCCTCCAGCCGCAGGGGCGCCGGCGCCAGCGCTGGGTTGGGCACGGGCACCGCCGCCAACAGCGATTCGGTGTAGGGGTGGTAGGGCGGCGCGTAGAGCGCTTCGGCCGGGCCAATTTCTACAAACTGCCCCAGGTACATCACCGCCACGCGGTCTGCGAAGTAGCGCACTACGCTGAGGTCGTGCGAGATCAAGATCAGCGTCGTGCCTCGCTCGCGCTGGATGGATAGTAGGAGGTTGAGCACCGCCGCCTGGACCGACACATCGAGCGCCGACACCGGCTCGTCGCAGAGCACCAGTTGCGGCCGGCCAGCGAAGGCGCGGGCGATGCCCACGCGCTGCTTTTCGCCGCCGCTGAGTTGGCGCGGGAGGCGGTCGTAATAATATTCGTCCAGCTTCACCGCGCGCAGCAGCCGGACGACCTCGGCCCGCACCTGGTTGCGCGGCACGATGTTGAAGCGCCGCAGCGGGCGCTCTAATTGCTGGCCGACGGTGTAGGCCGGGTTCATGGTCGCTTCTGGGTTCTGAAAGACCATTTGCAGCTCGCGGATCAGCGCGGCGTCGCGGTTGGCGACCGGGGCGCGCAGGTCAACGCTCAGGAACTCCACCGTGCCGCCGGTCAGCGGCTCCAGC
>JBBRZY010000037.1:0-14611 GCA_038252885.1 Anaerolineales bacterium
CCGACAGGTCTGCACCGACAAGCCGCGCCGCGCCTTGGCCACTCAGCCGCGCCAGGTAGCGCCCGCTGCCGCAGGCCAGGTCGAGCACGCGCCGGCCGGCCACCGCGGGCAGCAGCGGCAGCAGCGCGGCCTGCTCCAGTTGCATCAGGGGGTTGTGGGCCTCGGAGGCGTAGGCCGGCGCCCAGCGCGCGTAGGCGTCGAGCACCGGCAGCGGTTGGGCCGCGCGGCGGGTGCGCCACCAGCGCCACATGCTCTTGGCCGGCCCTTAGAAGCCCGTGGTCTCGGGCCGCTGATACTGGAACAGCTTGTGGAAGGCGCGCAGCTCCAGCGGGTAGCGATAGAACCCGGTGTGGTAGCGCCAGCCGGCCAGCGCCGTCAGCGCGGCGCGCTTGAGGCCCGTGAGCTTGGAGTCGGTGACGGTGGGGTAGTAGGCGTTGAGCACGCGCTCGAAGTCGCGCACGGAGCGCTTGAGGGCTGGGTCGAGCCAGGGGGTGTGCGGGTCGCGCCGGAGCGAGAAGCTGCGCCAATCGCCGCTGACCCAATCGGCCAGGGTGTCGGGGAAGCGGAAGCCCATGGCCTTGGCCTCCTCGTAGAGCGTACCCTCTTCGGGCACGGGCGTGTAGATGTAGAGGATGACCTCGGTGGCCGGGTTGACTTCTTTGAGCCGGCGAATGAAGCCGATGGTGGCGGCAATGTCCTCCAGCGGGTTGGGTGGGTTGCCCATGACGAACGAGAACTCGGGCACGATGCCGTAGCTCTGCATGCGCTTGGCAAGCTCAAGGGTCAGGTTGACCGACACTTTGCCGCCCTTGTTCATGCGCTTGAGCACCTCGTCCGAGCCGGATTCGGCCCCGCTGAAGACCATCTTAAGGCCGCTGGCCTTGAGCTTGGCCCAGGTGGCGTCGCTGTAGCGCATGAGCTCATCCACCCGACCCAGCGCCCACCAGGCTATGCCCTGCCCAGTGAGGCGCTCGGCGAACTCGACGGTGCGCGGCTCGGACACGAAGAAATCCATGTCGTGGAATTGCAGCGCATCAATGCCGTACTTTTCTTTTTGCATCAGCACGATTTGGGCGACGCGCTCGGGCGCTTCGGGCAGCCAGCGCTTGTTGACCATGCCAACCACCGCGCAGAAGTTGCAGGCGAACGGGCAGCCATAAGACGAGTGGTGTGAGCCAACGCGATTACCCAGGTAGTGCTTGTGCAGGTAGCGCTCCATCGGCAGCTTGTGGTAGGGCCAGAGCGGCAGCTTGTCTAGCGGGATGAGCGTGCGGTGCGGGTTGTGCTTGATCTGGCCGTTGTCTTTGTAGACGATGCCGGCCACCGCGCTCAGTTCGCCGCCGTGGGCCAGCACGCGCACCAGTTCCAAAAAGGTCTGCTCGCCCTGGCTGTGGACGCAGTAGTCAATGTAGTCTTCTTTGAGGGCCGTGTCGGCATGGGCGGAGGGGAAGTAGCCGCCCCAGACGATGGGCACGCCGGGCAGCGCGGCCTTGAGGCGCTGGGCGTCGGGCACGGCGTGGTTAAGCTGCGGCCCCGGCATGACGGTGAAGCCCACGGCGGTCAGCGGGCGGCGCTGGCCCAATTCAATGATGTGGCCGATGGGATCGGCTAGCAGATTCGCGTCCACGATCTCGTAGTCGAATTCGCCTTCGAGCAGGGCGGCCACCGCCAGCAGCGACATCGGCAGCGGCTTCTTGATCGAGGGCGTGCTCCAGGGGTTATAGAGAACAATCATAGGCGTCACAATACCATTGTTTCGGCGGCGGTCGTCGGCGCCGGCGCTAGGCGGGTTTGGCGGCGCGGGCCAGCGCGCGCAGGCGGGTTTCGGCCCGCAGCCAGCCGACGGCGTGGCGCGGCACGGTCGCCAGGGCGCGCAGCCGGCGGGTGGGGGTGGCAGGCCGGGCGCGGCGCGTTTGGCCGACATCCAGCGCGCGGCGCAGACGGAACTCGTGATGGACACGGCCGTGCAGCACGCGGTAGAACTCTTGCGGGAACGGGCCGCGATAAAGCATGGCGAGGTCGCTGGAGTCGATCCAGTTTTGCTTTTCGCCCAGGTCGTGCTGGACGCGGTCGAAGAACTTTGTGCCGGGCAGCGGGTACGAGACGGAGATGCCGATGTCGTCGGGCAGGCACTCGCGCACCATCTTGAGCGTCAGCTGAATGTCGTCCCAGGTCTCGCCAGGGTAGCCGAATTGCAAGAAGAAGCAGACCTGAATGCCCTGTGCCCGCAGCAGCGTGGTGGCCTGGTAGATGTCGCTGACCGTGCCGCCCTTGTCCATCGCTTCGAGGATTTTCTGCGAGCCACTTTCGGCCCCCATCCAAACGGTCTGGCAGCCAGCCGCCGCCAGGGCGCGGGCGATGGGCACGGTGACGAGGTCGGCGCGGGTGAGGCACTTGAAGGGGATATGCACCTCGGCGGCGCGCAGCAGCGCGGCGAAGCGCTCGACCCAGCCCGGCTTGAGGCCCAAGATGTCGTCGGCGAACCAGAGGTGGTCGGGTTGGTAGGTGTCTTGGAGCCAGCGCATCTCGGCCACCACGTTCTCGGGCGAGCGCGAGTTGTAGCGCTGGCCCCAGATGGGCTTGGCGCACCAGTTGCAGTGGTAGGGGCAGCCGCGCGTGGTGACCATGTTCATCGAGTAGTAGCCGTGGCGCGCCTGCCACAGTTGACGGTAGCGGGGACTGTCCACCAAATCCCAGGCGGGGAAGGGCAGCGCGTCGAGGTCGCGGAGGTCGGGCCGGCGGGCGTTGCGGTGTAAACCGCCCTTACCATCGGGCCAGGCCAGGCCGCGAATATCGGTCAGGGGCTGCTGGCTCTGGCCGGTGAGCGAGTCCAGCAGTTCGCCGAGCGTCTCTTCACCCTCGCCGATGAGGATGTAGTCGGCGCCGTGCTCGAAATATTTGAGGCTGTGGTCGGTGGCGTCGGCCCCGCACAGGATCACCGTGCAGCCGCGCTGCTTGGCCATCGCTACCATCTCAAAGGCGGCGGCGCGCATCCGCAGCAGGCACATCTTGCTCAGGTAATTGAAGTTGTCTTCGAACAGCACGGCGTAGCGCGGCTGGTGGGCGTCGAGCGCCGCGGCCCAGTCGGCCTCGCTCGCGGCCAGCATGGCGTCGAACAGGCCCACGGCGTAGCCGCGCGCCCGCAGGTAGCTGGCGGCGTAGAGCGTGCCCAGCGGCGGGTAGGGCTGCTGCGCCTCCCACAACTTGGGATCGAAGCGCTGGAAGTAGGACTGGCCGAAGAGCACGTCGGTCATGGGGAAGGTTAGAAGTCCTGGAACAACAATTGACGGCCGCCGCGCTGCATGGCGCACACACAGCGGGCGCACTCGGCGCGCTGGCCGGTGCGGATGGCGCGGCGCAGCGCCACGGCGGCGGGCGCGTTGAGCGTCTGGGCTAAGGGCGCACCGTTCAGGCGCTCGGTGCCGGGGATGAAGTAACACGGCTGCAACTGCCCGTCGGCGCCAATGACGGCCGAGAAGCGCGGCGCGTTGCAGGGCACGGGCGGGAAGGCCCCCACCCCAGTCAGCGCGGCGAAATATTGATGGAGCCGCCCCAGCTTGGCGGGGCTTTCGGCGATGAAACCCGAGGCGAAGTCGGCGGCGTGGGCAACTTCTAACTCGGCGAGCACGGCGGCGAAGCGCGGCAGGTCGGCGGGGCGCAGCGCCATGCTGTGGTTGTAGTCCTCGGCGCGGGCGAAGGCCACGTGCGTGCTCACGTCCACGGCGAGGAACGACACCTGCGTGACGCCCAACTCGTGGCCCAGCCGCACCAGCGCCGGCAACTCGGTGTAGTTGCGGCGCTGGACCGTGCAGCGGAGTGTCACCGGAACGCCGCACGCCACGGCCGCGCGCACGCCGTCGGTCACGGTCTGAAACGCATCGACACCGCGAATAGCCAGGTAGGTTTCGGCAGTCGCGCCGTCGAGCGAGACAGTCAGGCGCTCACACAACTCAGCCACCCGGTCGGCGTGGCGGGCCAGCGAGAGGCCGGCGGTCAGCAGCCAGAGGCGCAGGCCAGCAGCGCGCAGCGTGGCCGCGATCTCGGCCCAGTGCGGATGCAAGAGGGGCTCGCCGCCGGAGAGCAGCACCACCTGGGTGCCCAGCGCCGGAAGCTCGCGCGCCAGACGCTCGGCCTGCGCCAGCGGCAGGTTGGTTTGCCCGTAGCGCCAATAGTCGCAGGTGATGCAGCGCGAGTTGCAGCGGTCGGTCACGTAGACAATCGCCAGCGGCAGCGCGGCCAGCCGGTCGGTGAGCAAGTTGACAGTCAGGCGCGGGTCCATCAGGGCGTTTCGACCACGGCGATTTCAGCGACGGACTCGGCGGACAGGTGGGCACGCAGACGGGCCTCGTAGCGCTGCAAGATGGGTGAGCCGTGGTCGTCAAAGTGGCCTTTGACGCGCTCGGCGTCGAGCTCGGCGGAGGCGTTGGGCTGATGGGCGGCCGGGGCAAAACGCGCCAGCTTGCGGCGACGCTCCCAGGCTTCGAGGGCCGCGCCCAGGCGCCCGCCCAGCAGCCACTCCAGCCCGCGCTGCGCGGCGCGCACCGGGCCGTGCGGGGCGTGGTCGGGCTCGATGCGCAACGGCCGTGCGGCCTGCGGCAGGTAGGCTTCTGCCCAGCCGTTGGCGGCGCGCAGATCGGCGTAGACGCCCAGCCCGACGAGCGGCACCATCTGCGCCAGGTCGTGGGCGACAAACAGGTCACGCCGCTTCTGGGCCAGGGCGGTGTCGGCCAGCACATAGTTGGGGCATAGGCCCACCTGCCATAGCCGCGCCAGGCGCACCACCAGCACGGCCAGCGCGCGCGCCAGCCAGACGCGGCCGGGGGCGGTGACAATCAGATAGTCAATGTCATCGCCGGCGGGGGCGTTATCGACCGCCAGCGCGCCGGTGACGGCGACCAGGCGCACGAAGGGCAGCGCGCCCAGCACAGCCGCCCAACGCCGGGCCGGCGGCCAGAGCGCAGCCGAGCTATGGCGGCGCGCCTCGCGCAGGGCGGACAGGGACGGCCGGTCGCGCAGGGTGAGGTAGCCATTGGAATGCGTGAGGCGCGCGCTCAGCCAGTCGGAATGGTCGAGGCGGGCCTGCACTGCCGCGCGGCTGGCGGTGGTTTCGATCAGGTAGTAGTGAATTTCGTGAGGCGTAAGGGGATAGTCAAAGATGTCGGCGTACAGGAGCGTGCGGAGGATCGCCTCGTCGGTGGGCAAGGTTGGCATAGGGTCAACAGTGACGGCATTATAACAATGGGCCGAAGCTGCGCCCACCCTACTTTAGTCAGGATTACGCGGAGGGCGGCGGCTTATAGGCCGGAGGCCGGCGCGTGGCTAAATTCCGGCAAATTGGTGGTCAGGTGGTCGAGCAAGGCCTGAAAATCGGCCGGGTCGAGCTCGGCGCCGGACTGCCAGCGCGTGTTCTCGGCGGCGATGTACATGGCATCGCGCCCGCCCAGCGCCAGCTTGCCTTGCTCGCTGGGGCGGCGCAGTTCGTAGAACGGGCACTTGGCCGCGAGGGTTTCGGCGGTGGCCGGCGGCAAGAAGGTGTAGACCGACACCACGTTGTCGCCCTGCACCAGCCGCAGCGCGAACAGATGATGGCCGGTGGGGATGCGCCCGCCGCGCCGCCGTTTGATGACGAAGCGCCAGCGCCAGAAGTTGACGGTCTGGCGCAGGTCGAGGCGCAGCACCGCGTTCGGCTCACGCCAGACGAGCGCGCCGGCCTCCAACTGCATGGCGCGACCGCTGGGCCAGCGCTGCATCAACTGGCGCTCGGCGAGGTAGGCCAGCGGCTGGGCGACCAGGACGGCCAGGGCGATCAGCACCAGCGTGCCGATGCCTTCGACCGACATGAAGGGCTGCACTACCAGCCGCAGCAGGATGTAAACCAGGACGATGGCGGCAAACCACAGGGCCATCGACCCCACGCGCACGCCGGTGTGAAAGCGGTCGGCGGGCAAGGTGCGGCCAAAGCTAGAGGAGGTGGGGTTCATGCGGACTCTCCGGCGGCCGGAGCGGCAGGCGCCCAGGCCAGCACTTCGTCGAGCAACTGCGCGCCAGTTTTGGCGTTCTTGTTTGAGACGGCCAGCTTCAAGTCTTGGCGGAAGGCTTCCAAATAGTCGCGCTGGGTGGCGGCGGCCACGAGCAGGATGGCCCGCAAGGCATTGGCGATGCCGTAGCGCGGCTCGGGCCGGTCGAGGTCTTCAAAGTAAAAGGTGCAACTCACGTACATCCGCTGCCGGAAAAACTGGGCGAGCAGCAGGTCGAGCAGGTGGGCGGCCGATTGGGCCGAGAGGTGAGCCAGGCCGGCCGCCCGCAAAAACTCGCTGCCGGTCTGCTGCCCCATGCGCACGCGCAGATAGTCTTCGCGCAGCTTCCACGGCTCGATGGCCAGGGCGCGGGTGAAGTCGAGGTAGGCCTCGTCCACCCAATTCGCCAGGTTGTCGAAGGCGCGCCGCAGGGCGGGCTTCCAGCGGGCGTCGCCCACGGTGCAGTCGCAGCCGTTCGACCAGCGGTTGAGGCCGTGCCAGCAACTCCAGGCGGTGTGCTCCAAAATCTCCAACTCGACCGTGGGCGGGTGGTCGGCCAGGTCGCGCGCCAGGGTGGTGACCTCGAAGCCGACTGAGTTGGCCTCGTAGGCCAGCAGCCAATGCAGGAAGTGCTCTTCGCCGACATGGTGGTGGCCGAAGGTCTCGCCGTCGGTGGCGATCAACAGCATGCGCGGGAAGGACTTGCGCAGTGGGGTCAGGGTGAGGCGCGCCCAGCGGCCCGCCCCGCCCTGATCTTTAATGTTGAAGGCCAACTGGTTGGAGTGCCAGTCGTCACGCGAGTAGACGGCCAGGCGGTCGCCAGAAGGCAGCTTGACCCAATATGGCCCAGCCCCGTCGTCGGCGCCTTTGAGCTGGCCCTGCGACAGCACGGTGAACTTGACGCCGCAGTCGTGCAGCACCTGGAGCGTCTCCAGGTCTACCGCCAACTCGGGCAGCCACATGCCCTCGGCCGGGTGGCCGAAGCGGTGCTCAAAGGCCATGAGGCCCCACTTGACCTGCACTTGCTTGTCGCGCTTGCGGAACAGCGGCAGGATGGTGTGGTGGGCGGGCTGGGCCAGGCTGTTGCCAACGCCGTACTTGGCAAAGTAGCCCTGGTCGGCTTGAACGATCTGCTGGTAGGTGGCGGGGGCATGCACCGCCAGCCAGCGCGCCAGGGTGGCGCCCAGGTTGAAAGACATCAACTCAAAGTTGCCCAAGGCGGCGTTAGGCGTGTAGCACTCGGCCGTCACCTTCTCGTTGAAGTTGGCGTACGGCTCCGCCCCGGCTTCCACCAGTTCCTCGGCGTCCTCGGTAAACGGGTTACCACGCGGCGGCTGATAGAAATGCCCGTGGACACACAATGCGTGATCAGACATGGCCTAGTGAGTGCCTTTCCACAACCGCGCAGGGGCGGTCAGGGGTCGGAGCAGTCGCGCATAAAGCCGCAATTGGTGCATACGATCTTGCAGTGCCGGTCGAGCGTGCGCCCGCCGCAGCACCAACACACGGCGTCGGCGGCGGCGTTGTGCTTGGCCGGGTGATCGGCGTAGGGCGCGGGCGGCGGCGTGGCCGAAACAGTCTCAGATTGATTGGGCCCCGACGTTGTTAACGGTGGTTCCATGTTCAATTAGCACTCGGTCAGCAATTCCGACGGCAGCGGTCTGCCTTTCTTACACGTTCTTTTTCTCGGCCTTAGCGCGCGTACACACTCGTCATCTCCGCCAGGCGGTCGACCAGGCCGGGCGTGAGCTGGCCGGCCTGGAAACGCCACGACCAATTACCGCCCGGCTGGCCCGGTAGGTTCATGCGAGCCTCGGTGCCGAGGCTGAGCACGTCTTGCAGCGGGGCCAGCGCCATGTCGGCCACGGACGACCAGGCCAAGCGCATGAGGTCCCAGGCGATGTCGTCACCGCCGCGCGCGAGGTAGCGGCGCACAAAGTCGCGCTCGGCCTCGCTGGCGGCGGCGTACCAACCCACGGTGGTGTCGTTGTCGTGCGTGCCAGTGTAGACCACACAGTTGCTGGCATAGGTGTGCGGCAAAAAGCGGTCTTCGGTTGCGCCACCGAACGCGAACTGCAATATCTTCATGCCGGGCAGCCCGAAGCCATCGCGCAGGGCTTCGACGGCGGGGGTGATGACGCCCAGGTCTTCGGCGATGATGGGCAACTCGCCCAGCCCGGCCTGCACCGCCGTGAGCAGCGCCGGCCCCGGCCCCTTGATCCATTCACCCACTTCGGCGGTGGGTAAACCAGCCGGGATGCGCCAGTAGGCCTCGAAGCCGCGAAAGTGGTCGAGCCGTACCAAATCAACCTGGGCCAGGGCCGCGCGAAAGCGCTCGGTCCACCAGGCGTAGCCAGTGCGCTGGAGCGCTTCCCAATCGTAGAGCGGGTTGCCCCACAACTGGCCGGTGGCGCTGAAATAGTCGGGCGGCACGCCCGCCACCGCAGTGGGCTGACGGTCCTTGTCGAGCAGGAACAGCTCCGGGTGAGCCCAGACGTCGGCCGAGTCGCTGGAGACGAAGATGGGGATGTCGCCAATGAGCTTGACGCCGTGCGCGTTGGCGTAGGCCTTGAGCCCGCGCCAGGCCTGAAAGAACAAGAACTGCCGAAATTGGTGCTGCTGGATGGCGTCGCCCAGGGTGGCGCGGGCCTTGGCGAGGGCGGCGGGCGCGCGCTTGCGCAGCGACGCGGGCCAGGCGAGCCAGGTGCCGCCGCCCTGCTGCTCTTTGAGCGCCATGAAGAAGGCAAAGTCGTCAAGCCAGACGGCCTCGGCGGCGCAGAACTGCGCGAAGGGCGCTTTGAGCGCCGGGGCGGCCCCGCCCTTGAACGACTCCCAGGCGCGGCCGAGCAGCCAGACCTTGTAGTCAATCACCGGGCCGAAGTCGACCTGGTCGGCGGGGAAAATTCTGGAGGCGGCCTCGTCGGCGCGGACCAGGCCGGCGCGCACGAGGTCTTCGGGGCTGATGAGGTAGGGGTTGCCAGCCAGGGCCGAGAAGCACTGGTAGGGCGAGTCGCCGTAGCCGGTGGGGCCGAGCGGCAGCACCTGCCACCACTTTTGCTTGGCGCGCACCAGCGCATCGACCCAGGCGTAGGCGGTCGGCCCGAGGTCGCCGATGCCATAAGGCCCCGGCAGCGAGGTCGGATGTAATAAGATGCCCGAACCACGCTGGCTGTTAACGATGCCTGCCGGCTCAGGGGGAGCGGCAGTGGCCGACACCGTCATGTCTTGCGCTCCAGAATTTGGCCGTCGGCCACGCCCTCGCGCGGGAAGGCGTCGGGCAGGATGTCGGCCCCCACTTGCGCGCCGCGCCCGATGATGGTGTTGTTGGGGATCTGCACGTTTTTACCGATGGCGGTGATGCCCAGATCTTGGGCGGCCGGGTCGAAGCGCCCAACCTGCGCCCGGTGGCCGACCGTGACGTACTTATCCACAATCGAGCGCTGGACGCGCGCGCCGGCCTCGACTGAGCAGTCGGTGAACAGGATCGAGTCGAGCACCACCGCCTCCGGGCCGACGTAGACGCCAGGCGAGAGCACGCTGCGCTCGACGCGCGCGCCGGGGGCGATGATGGAGCCGTCGGTGATCAGGCTATCTTTGACGATGGCGCCGTCTTGGATGAGGACCGGCGGGCGCTCTTCGGACTTGGTGTGGATGACCCACGAGCGGTCGTTCAGGTCGAAGCGCGGCGGGTGATAGAGCAAGTCCATGTGGGCGCGCCAGTACGAGTCGACCGTGCCGACATCCACCCAGTAGCCGTTGTAGGGATAGGCGAACACGCGCATCCCGAGTTGGAGCATGCGCGGGATGATGTCTTTGCCGAAGTCGTGCTGCGAGTCGCGGCGCTTGGTGTCTTCGAGCAGCAGCCGGTCGAGCACGCCCAGGTTGAAGATGTAGATGCCCATGCTGGCCAACGTGCCGGGCGGCTCGTTGGGCTTCTCGACGAACTCGCGCACGCGGTAGCTGTCGTCGGTGGCGAGGATGCCCATGCGGCGGGCTTCGTCGAGCGAGACGCGAATGGTGGCAATGGTCAGGTCGGCCTGATGATCGAGGTGAAAGGTGATCATCGGGTCGTAGTTCATCTGGTAGATGTGGTCGCCGGAGAGCACCAGCGCCAGGTCGGGGTTGCCGCGCTTGAGGAAGGTGAAGTTCTGCTGGAGGGCGTCGGCGGTGCCGGCGTACCAATCGGTGTCGGCGCGGCCCTTGTAGGGCTGAAAGATTTGCAGGCCGCCGGTAAAGCCGCGGTCGAGGTCCCAGGGGCGGCCTGCGCCGATGTGCTCGTTGAGCGAGTGCGGGCGGTACTGCGTCAGCAGCATGACATCGAACAGGCCAGAGTTGACGCAGTTGGAGAGGACAAAATCGATGATGCGATATTTGCCGGCGAAGGGCACGGCGGGCTTGGCGCGTTTGGCGGTCAACACGCCCAAACGCGAACCTTCACCGCCGGCGAGGATTACGGCGCGGGTCTTCATGTGGGCGGTGCGGCAGCGAGCCAGGCCCCGGCGGAGGGTCGCCGGCGGCAGGAAAGTCTTCTAATAGTCTGGCTAGCTGCTCACGCTTCTCCTTTCGAACGCGAATGGCATGTTGATATAACGCAAGATGGGCTTCGACCGCCTGGGCCGGCCCCCACCGCGCCACGGCCCGCATCCCACGGCGCTGGAGCGCCACCCAGCGGGTGTGCTGGCTGGCGGGGCGGCCATAGGCCCGCTGGGCTTGTTGCAGCGCTTCGATCAATGCGCCAGAATTATAGTCGTGAAACACAAAACCGTGACTGTGCCCGCGAAACTCCTGGCCCAACAACAGGCTGGGAGGCGCGTGCAGCACGTGCGCAATCGGCACAGCCCCATAGCGCAGGGCGCGCCAGGCCGGCTGGTGGTTGGCTGAGTCGGGCGAGGCGGCCAGCAGGGCATCGGCCCCGGCGTAGACGCGGCGCACCAGGCGGGCGTCGGTGCGGCGCACGGCGGCCAACTGACCGGGGAAGGTGCGCGCCAGGGCCTTAAGCTCGGCCGCCGGGTCTGGACCGGCAGGGCCAATGACGACGAATTGCGCGGGCGCGCCGCTCCACAGGAGTTCGCGCAGCGCGGGCAGCACCAGGTCTAGGCTGGCGGGCGTTTCATGGGCCGTCAGCACGGCGAACAGCGGCCCGCTGGCACCGACGGCCAGCTTGAGCTCGCGCTGCAGTATGCGTTTGTTGGCGGCGCGCCGTTCGAGCCGGTCGACGTCGTAGCGCTGGCGCAGGGCCGGGTCGTGCGCCGGGTCCCAGGCGACCAGGTCGAGGCCGGGCCGGAGGCCGGCCATGCGGCCCGGCCAAGCGAACGGCAGATGCGCCGGGGCGCCGCCGCTGGTCAGCCCGGCCAGGTATTCGGCATTGGCGTCGCTAGTCGCGGCGAGCCCATCGGCGTGGGCCAGGCCCAGGCCCAACAGCGAGTCGCGCGCGGTGTCGGGCAGGTGGGGGGCATCGGAGGGCGTGAGGCCGTAGGCGCTGAGGTCGCGCGGGGCCGCCACGAACGGCGCGGCGACATCGTCCACGCTGAGCACGGTGGCAATGTCGCCCAGCTCGTCGTCCCGCAGGCCGTCGGTGGCGAGCCAGTAGAGCGCCGCGCCATAGGCCGGGTCGAGCGCGTGCAGCACATCGGGCATCCAGTCGCGGGCGCGGCACAGGCCGATGGCGGCCAGGGAGATGAAAATGGACTGCGCGGCTTCGGTCAGGGGTGGGGCCGCGCGCGGCAGGCGCGGCCGTGCAATGGTGTAGAGGGTGACACCGCCGCGCCGCGCCACAAAGACTTCGGCCACCTGCTCGCCGCCGACAGTGGGAACGGCGACGCGCGCGACGACGCGCGTGGTGGGCCGGCGGCCACTGCCAAGCGGCACGGCCACGCGCACCTCATGGCCGAGCGCCGCCAATAACTTTGGCAAGGGCGAGGCCTCCGGCGCGGCGGCGAGGAATAGCAGCTTCATGCGGCCGACTCGGGCGGCAGGTGGCGCAGGCGCACTTCGACCGTGGCTTGCGAACGCGGCGGCAGGGCCACGCGCACGGTGGCCTCGACCCGCAGAGCCAGCAGGTGCGGCACAACTTCGATCTTGGCGGCGGCCGGCTGAGTTTCGAGCCGCAGCGCCGAGCCGGTGACGGTGTTGCGCACGGTGGCCGCGCCGCGCTCACTGGACCCACGTTTCTGGGCCGGTGTGTCGCGTGAAAAATCATAGGCGGTCTGCCCGGCGGCTGACGCCTGGGCATAGTCGGGCGTAAGCTCGTGGGTGGAGGTGAGCACCAGCTTGTGGGCCACCTCGTCGCGGTTGTCAAAGACATAGCGCACGGTCAGGCCGCCGTCGGTCTGCGTCAGGTGCTTCTCGCCGAACACGTCGGGCGCGGGGAAGAGCAGGAAGGTGAGGCCGTCGCCCTCGAAGCGATAGTCGAGCAGCATGTCTTGCAGCACCTCGGGACCGCCATCGACCTTGAGGGTGTCGAGCAGCGCGCCAGTCTGGGCGGTGAGCAGCGGGCGCGGGGTGACGGTCGCGTCGGGCAGCGGGTAGACCACCAACTCGGCTGGCTCGCCGTCGAAGAGCCAGGGCGGCAGGGTGCGGCCCAAGCGCGTGGGCGAGGGTTCTTTTTGTTTGAGATTGGGCCAGGGCTTGACGCTCGGCTCAAAGGTATCGGGCAGCCAGGCCACGGGCCGCACCACGGCGGGCGGCGGCTTGGTGGCATCGACGTTGAACGGGCCGGGCGGCACGGCCAGTTGGTTGCCCACCCATTGCCGACCGCCGTGCAGGTCGAACCAATAGAGCACGCGCCCGCCGTAGGCGGTGAGCATGATGGCCTCGCGCCCGTTGCACAGCACCAACTCATCTGAGCCGTCGCCGTTGAGGTCTTCGATCCACAGGCCGGTGCGGGGTTGGTCAGCCAACTCGACGGCGCGGGCGAGGGAGAGGGCCGAGCGCACGTTCTCCCAGCCCCAGTAGCCCGGGCCGCCCACGCCGATGCAGCCAAACTCGTATTGGTGATGGCAGAAGGCCTCGAGCGCCTGGCGGAAGAAAACGTCGCCGGGGGTGACGGCCGGGGTGGGCAGGCCGGGGTCACGCCGGGCCGCGCCGAGCGACTGGAGCCGCGCGCGCACGGTGGCGTACAGCCGCTGGAACTTGGCGTGCTTGGGCGAGCGGGCCAGGAAGTCGAACCAATCGGCGTAGCCATCTTCGTGGTAGGCGGCGTCGGGGCGTGTGAGGGCTATGTCCATCCAGCGGGCGGCGGCGTCGGGCAGCGGGCCGAGCGAGTGCTGCGGCTGCGCTTCGGCCAGGTGACGCAGGCTGAAGTCGGGCGACTCGAGTTCGGTGAGCAGGTGATCGAGGTGCTGCCAGGTCGCCGGCGGCAGGTAGCCCTTCTCCCAGCCCCACAGGCCCATAGCTTCGGCGTCTTCGGCGTAGACCGGCAGGAAGGTGTCGGACCCCGGCTGGGCGGCAAGCTGCTGCAAGTATTTGAGCAACTGTGCCCGCCGGCCAAACCAGGCGGCGTAGTTGAAGCGGTCGCGCAGAATGGTGTCGTCGTAGACAAGGGTGAGGTCGTGACCGCCGAACGTGATAGTGACCGGCTGGGGCGTGGTCAGGCCGGCGGCGTGCAGCATGTGATCCTCAACGGGCGCGACACGGTAGCCGCCGCCGGCAATGACGGGCACGAGCGACTGCCGCCAACTGCGCTCGGAAAGCCAGAAGGAGGTGGGGGTGACGCCGAACAACTCGCGCAGAACGGCGCGGTGGAGCAAAATTTGCTGGGCGTTGTCCCAATCGTCGCAGGCGTAGGGTACGTTTTGGGCGTAGGTGCTGCCGAGCAATTCAAACTGCCCAGCGGCGAGACCGGCGCGCACCAGCGCCAGGCTGGCGGGGTCGAACCAGGGCCAGGCGCGTAATAATGTGCCGGAGAGGTGCAGGTTGAATTTTAGGTGGGGATGGCCGCGCAGGACCGTGAGCAAACCGCGATAACAGGCCCGAGTGGCGATGGCGATGTTTTCGTTTGTATGCTGATTGAAGTGAAATACCAATGCAATTGATAACGGCATAGGAGTGATTATAGCAACGGATGCTGTAACGGAGGTAACGCAATTGGGGCCGGGTGTTTTGCTGTGCGGGGGCGAATTATCAGCCTGGTGGTGAGTGTCAAGCAGCGCACCCGGTAGTGGCTTTAAGAGTTGGTGATATCCAGGGTGAGATTCCCCCCTAACCCCTAAAGGGTGCTTCGCAATCACCCCGCCAATCTCGGTGTGTAACTACAAGCCCGCGAGCGGGGGTTCGGAATGACGAAATTGACGGGGTCGAGCAGTCCGGACTTCAAATTGAAATACACGCAGGCCAGGTCGTTATGAAAATTGCTACGGGAGACTACAAGGAGGTTTTGTGAATGTCAGCGTGGGGGCCGCAGCGGGGGCGGATCAGTCGGTGTGACCCGCCCCCGCTGGCGATAGCGAGGCGTTACTTCACGCGGCGCTGCCAGGCGAAGACGGCTGCGAAGGCGGCGGCCATGAGCAACGCAACCCACACAAACAGCCCAGCGGTCGGAGGCACGGGCACAGCCGGCGCAAGGGTGGGGGTCAGCGTCGGCGCGAGGGTGGCGG
>JBBRZY010000038.1:0-14463 GCA_038252885.1 Anaerolineales bacterium
ACCACATCCCGGACGCCGGCCTCAATCCGCTGCCCGTCCAGCGGCCGATCCCGCTTTGGTTCGGCGGATCGGCTGCCGCTGTTTTGCGCCGCGCGGCACGCCTGGGCGACGGCTGGCTCATCAACACCCGCACGCCCGCCGACCTGCGGCCCGAGCTGGACAAGCTCGACGCCTACCTGGCCGAGGCTGGCCGCGCCCGCCCCGCCTTCGGCCTCGAAGCCCGCCTCAACTATGGCACCGGCGACCCGGCTGTCTGGCACGCCCAGCGCGCCGCCTGGGAAGCCCTCGGCGTGACCACCCTCGGCCTCAACACCATGCGCGCCGGTTTCACCACCCCGGCCCAGCACCTTGCCGCCCTAAGCCACTTTGCCGCCGCGATGGGCCTCGACGCCCTATGAGCGATCCCTCCCCCGAGTCCCCTCGCGCAGCATCCCCTGAGTCCCCCGACACAGCCTCAACCCTATCGCCTGCCTCCCTTCCGTCCCGGCCGCCTCTGCCCGCCCTCATCATCTTCGACAAAGACGGCACCCTGATCGAATTTCACGCCATGTGGTCCGACTGGATGGAAGGCTTGGCCCAGCGTCTGGCCGCCGCCTCAGGCCATGCGCTCGTCGCCGACTACCTGGCCCACGTGGGCTACGACGCCGACTCGCGCCGCACGCTGCCCGGCGGCCGCCTGGCCATCCACTCCATGACCGACTTTCGGACCTTGACCGTCGACTACCTGCACAACCGGGGCGTGCCCGACGCCGCCCAGGTGACCGCCTCGGTCTGGTCCGTGCCCGACCCCATCCACGCGGCCCGGCCCACCACCGACCTCGCCGCCCTTTTCACCCGCCTCCAAGCGCACGGCTGCCGTCTCGTCGTCGCCACCACCGACGACCACGCTCCGGCCGTCGCCACACTCCAACACCTGGGCGTGGATCACTTCATCGAGTACATCATCGGCGCGGACGACGGAGTGCCCATCAAGCCGCTGCCCGACATGGTTCTAGCGCACTGCCAGCGGGCCGGCCTCCCGCCCGCGCGCACCGTCGTCGTCGGCGACTCGCTGGACGACATGCGCATGGCCAAAGCTGCCGGCGCGCTGGCCATCGGCGTGCTTACCGGCCTCACCTCCGCCGCCCAGATTGGGCCCCTCGCCGACCATCTGCTCGACAGCATTGAGCAATTGCCGGCGCTTTTCGGCCTCCCCGACCAACCTTAAAAGTTTCCCGGTCGGCCCCAGCCGCCTTGCAAGTAGAACAATTGATTTGTATACCTATAACTGCTGCACCTTGGGCCGCCAGGGGCCCAACCCGCACCTTACCAACTCACCACCCAATCGCCTCAATGTGTGTCCGCCGCGGCAGGTGCGGCAGGCGCGACAGGATAGTCAACACCCGTGGCAGGCGCGGCGGGCGCGGCAGCAATCTCAACAAGCCATCCCGCCGTGACACTTGAGACACTCGGGACACTTCTACGAACAAATCCTATTTTTGAGACACTCGTGACACTTGCGACACTTCTACGAACAAATTCTATTTCTGAGACACTTGCGACACTTCTACGAACAAATCTTATTTCTGGGACACTCGTGACACTTGCGACACTTCTACCGACAAGCGCTTCTCGGCCCGACGTCGAGCCCGGCCGCCTCCAATTCGCACCAAGCGATTCGTGGCCAAAGCCTGTCGCCTCGCCTTGACGCCGCCCCACTTCAAGCCTAGAATTCCAGCACCAATCAGCCTAAATCGCGCTGCCCACCTAAATCCCTCGCTGCCCGGCGGCCAACGAACCCAACCATCGCGCCGCCTTAGGAGCTGTCATGCCCACTGAAGCAGAAATCTACAAAGGCCTGTTCGATAACACCGTCATCGGCAAAGCCGCTGATGTCAAAGCCCTCACCCAGGCCGGCCTCGACCAGAACATGGACCCTGTCCGCCTGCTCTACGACGCCCTGCTGCCGGCCCTGCAAGAGGTCGGCCGCCGCTTCGAGATCGGCGACTACTTTGTGCCCGAAATGCTTATGGCGGCCCGCGCCATGCAGGGCGCGCTCAATCTGCTGCGCCCGCTGCTGGCCGCCAAGGGCGAGAAGAGCTTGGGCAAAGTCGTCATGGGCACCGTCAAAGGCGACGTGCACGACATCGGCAAGAACCTGTGCAACATCATGCTCGAGGGCGCGGGCTTCACCGTCATCGACCTGGGCGTCAACGTGCCCACCGACAAGTTTGTCGAAGCCGTCCGCACCCACCAACCCGACATCATCGGCTTCTCGGCCTTCCTGACCACCACCATGCCCATGATCAAGGCCAACGTCGAGGCTCTGAAGCGGGAAGGGCTGCGCGACAGCGTCAAGATCATGGCCGGCGGCGCGCCCGTCACCGCCCAATACGCCGAGCTGTGCGGCGCCGACGCCTACTGCCCCGACGCCAGCGCCACCGCCCGCAAGGCCAAAGAGTTCATCGGCGCTGCCGGCGACGCGCCCGATGGCGCGTTGGCCGAGGCCATCAAAGCCGTCGAGCAGATGATGGGCAACGTCACCGAATAGGGCGGGGCGCTGGGCGAAACCGCTGCTCAGTTACTAAATAAAAACGATGCTGGCCATTGGCAGCATCGTCCGTATCACCCGCCCGCGACGCTGAGCGCGCTAGACCTTTACAAACCGATCATCTCGTTCCAGCGTCAGTCGCAGGCCCTCTGCCAGCGTCACGCGCGGCCGAAAGCCCAGCCGTTCCGCCGCCAGCCTAATGTCGGCGCACATGCGCGATACTCCGCCGTTCTCGGCCTTGCTGTACAGCGCGTCTATCTCCTGGCCGGTCGCCTCGCCCACCAGTTGCGCCAGCGCCCGCACGCTCGTCTCTTGCCCGCTGCCCACGTTGACCACCAGCCGGTCAAGCTGCTGGGCCGTGGCCGCCGCCGTCATGGCCTCGACCACATCGTCCACGTACACATAGTCGCGGGTCTGCTGGCCGTCGCCGTGCACCACCAGCGAGCCGCCCTGCAGCGCCTGCCGCAAGAAGCGTGGGATCACCGGCGCGTGCGCCGCCGGCAGCGGCTGGCCCGGCCCGTAGGCGTTGAACACCCGCAGCGCCACCGTCTCTAGCCCCCACAGACGGCCGATGGTTTGCACGTAGTACTCGGCCGAGAGCTTGCTCACGGCGTACGGGCTGCGCGGGTTGGGCGTCTGGCCCTCGTCCAACGGCTGGCGGCCCTGGTCGCCGTACACCGCGCCGGAGGAGACCAGCACCACGCGCTGCACGCCCGCATCGCGCATGGCCTCCATCACGCTCACCGTGCCGCCGACATTCACGGCGTTGTACTCGCGCGGGTATAGCACCGACTCCGGCACCGACACGCGCGCGGCCAGGTGGTAAACGCACTGCACATCCTGCAGCAGCGTCCACAGCTTGGGCCGGTCGTTCACATCGCCGCGCGTGAACAACACGCGCCGCGACAGCCGCGCCGGGTCGCCGGCCGACAGATCATCCAGGCCGCGCACCGAATGTCCGTCCGCCGCGAGCCGATTGGCTAACGCCGATCCGAGGAAGCCGGCCGCGCCTGTTACTAAGAAGTTCATGGGTGGGCGATTATAGCATGTGATATTATCGCGCCATGCGTGCCCGTATTACGTGGTTGGTTGATGTCGTCGTATCGTTGTTGGCGTGGAGTCTGCTGGCCGTGCTGCTCAGTGTGCTGCTCACCGGCGACGCGCAGATCGAGACCGATTTTACGGGCCAGGTGCGCGCTCACATCCGCACCACCGAGTTCGACTTCATCGGCTGGACACTCGACGCGCTGGGCGTCAAAACCGCCCAAGACAGCGTGGCCGAGCAAGCCTACACCACCGAGGCCGACCGCTCGGCCTACGTGCGCAGCTACTTCGACCTGCGCCGCCAGGTGGAACAGCTTGAAGGCCAGATCGCCAACCGCTACGCCGACCCGGCCGTCACCGACCCGGCCGCCGCCACGCTCGACCTGCGCGACGAGGCCGCCACCGTGCGCGCGCGGATGCATGCCATGCAGCCCAATGTCGAGGCGGTGCTTCAGGAGCAGTTGTCGGTCATCTTGGCTGAACAGGGGTTAGTGTTGGGCGGCCAGCCGGTGCCGCCGGTGGCCTTTCACCTCACGCCGCTGCCCTTCGCGCTGGTCGTCTCGCCCCGCACCGTCATCCGGCAAGACGCCAACCTCGACGTCAGCGGCGACCTGACGCTCGACGAGCAAGTGGCGCTGGAAGACGATGTCTCGCAGTCGCTGGATGTCTCGGCGCTAGTCGTGCCGCTGGGCGGCATCGGCACCTATCCGACCATGGTGGCCCAGAGCAGCGATCTAAACTGGATCGCCTCGGTCATCGCGCACGAGTGGATTCACAACTACCTGACACTGCGGCCGCTGGGGGTCAGCTACACGCTCTCCGGCCAGTTGCGCACCATGAACGAGACGACGGCCGAGATGATGGGCGTGGAGTTGGGCGCGCTGATGATCGCGCGCTACTACCCGGACCTGGCGCCGGCGCCGCGCCCGTATCCCTACGTGCTGAAGCGCGATCAAGCGCCCACTGAGGCGCCGCCGCCGAGCTTCGACTTCCAGGCCGAGATGCACACCACGCGCGTCACCGCCGACGCGCTGCTGGCCGACGGCAAAACCGCCGCTGCCGAAGCGTATATGGAAGCCCGCCGCCGCTATCTGTGGGACAACGGCTACCAGATCCGCAAGCTCAACCAGGCCTACTTTGCGTTCTACGGGGCGTACACGGCCGGCGGTTCCGGCGCGGGCGGGGCCGACCCGGTAGGCGAGGCCGTGCGCTTGCTGCGCCGCCGCAGTGCCACCATTGCCGACTTCGTGAACACCATCGCCTGGTTCACCGGGCCCGATGAGATGTTTACGTACTTGGGCTTGCCTACCCAATAGGGAGCTGCTTACCAACCACTGATCAACGTCGCTAGCAGGGCCGTGCGCTCAGCCAGCGTAGCCAGTAAGATGTGCTCCCGCTCGGAGTGCGCGCCGTTGCCCTGCGCGCCCAGGCCGTCGAGCACCGGCACGCCCAGCGGGGACACAAAGTTCGCATCTGAGCCGCCGCCGGTGCCGCCCTCAGTGAGTGTCATCCCCAAACCGGCCGCCAGTGCGCGCGCCCGCTCGAAGGTCTGCCCCATAAGCGCGTCACGCGGCATCGGTGGCCGGTTGATGCCGCCCAGCACTTCGAGTGTCGTGCCTTCCATCACCGGCTGGCGCGCTTGCATCCAGGCCGTAATGCGCTCACCCTCGGCCGCCGTCATCACGCGCATGTCGATCTTGGCGCGGGCCTCGTCCGGCACCACGTTCGAGCGCGTGCCGCCCGCCACCACGCCTACGTTCACGGTTGTGCCGGCCTCGTAGTTGGTCAGCTTCTGGATGGCGAGCACCTGATGCGCCATCTCCTCGATCGCGTTGCGCCCGCGCTCGTGGTCGGCTCCGGCGTGGGCCGCCCGCCCGCGCACCGTCAGGTCGAAGTCGCCCACGCCCTTGCGCCAGGTCTTGAGCGACCCGTCCGGCAGGCACGGCTCCAGGCACAGCACCAGCCCGGCCGTCCGCGCCAACGCCTCGATCAGCGGGCGCGAGTGATCGCTGCCGGTTTCCTCGTCGGTGGTGAACAGCGTCGTCACTGGCCGGTTGGGCCAGAGGTCATTGGCCCGCAGCGCCGACAGCGCCGTCAGCACCATCGCCACGCTGGCCTTCATATCCAGCGTCCCCGGCCCCATCAGTCGCCCGTTGGTGATATAGCACGGCTGCTTCGCCAGCGTGCCGAGGGAGTACACCGTGTCCAGATGGCACAAGGTCAGAATGCCGGGCAACTCGCTGTCGGCTGCCCACTCACCCACGATGATGTCGCCGGCGTACTCGCGTGGTTCTACGCGTACCCGCGCCCCCAGGCGGCGCAGGGCCCCGGCCACCACCTGGCCCACCTCGTCCACCGCCGCTTTATCCGTCGTCGGCGACTCAATCTCCACCAACTGCTGTATCAGCGCCACCAGTTCATCCTGGCGCTCAGCCAACATCGCGCGCGTTACGGTGCCCATAAGTTCTATTCCTTCCCAAACTCGCCAGCTAATCGTGCCCAACCAGTCAGCCTGCGATTACTCGGGCGCTCGACCAGGTTCATTCCTATTCTTTGGCCTGCCTCTCAAAAGTCTATCCCTCACCGTCCCACTGTCAAGCCGGTGTATACTCGCGCCACTGATCGGTTAGGTCAGTATGCGCTCTTATGTCGCTGGCCTTCTTCCCTGGCTCTCCGCCTGACACACCGCGCCTGCTGGCGCGCTTTCTGCCGCCCCTGGCCGAAGGTGTCGCCGCGTATTATCTCCAGCGGTTCTCGCGGCCCGGCGATCTGATCTTCGATCCGTTCGGCCTCGCGCCCAACCTGGCGCTGGAGGCGCTCGCCCTCGACCGACGCGTGCTCGTGGCCGGATTCAACCCGGTCATGCGGCTGGCGCTGTCACTGGCAGTGCGCCCGCCGGCCATCGCCGATCTGCGCCTGGCCCTGACGCGCCTGGGCGATGTGACCATCGGCCGCGTGGCGAGTGATCGGCTGGAGCACAGTATCCGGGCGCTCTACCAAACTCGCTGCGCTGAGTGCGAAGCGGTCGTCACGGCCGACTACTTCGACTGGGACGCTGAGGCCGGTGAACCGGTAGAGAAGGGCTACGTCTGCCACAATTGCGGCGGCCCGCGCCAGGCGCCCACCGATGCCGCCGACCGCGAGGCAGCCCGCCGTTACACGCGCAACGGACCAGACTATCACTACCTGCTCGGCCGCGTGGCGGTGGTCAACGACCCCGACCGGGCCGACGCCGAAGAAGCATTGCAAGTCTACCCGGCGCGCACACTCTCGGCCATCGGCTCGGTGCTGGTCAAGCTCGAAGGGCTCGACCTGGATCGCGACAGCGACCGGCTTTTGGCCGGCCCGTTGATCGCCGCCTTCGACCTGGCGACGAGCCTGGCGCAAGAACGGCCGCGCGTGCTGTCGGTGCCGCGCCGTTACCGCGAGGTCAACTTTTGGCTGGCGCTGGAGCATGGGCTGGGGCTGGTGGCGGGGCTGCCTCTGCCTGACCGTTCGATCTCGTTGGAGGGGCTGTTGGCGCAGCGGAAAAGCGCGGGCGGCGCCATCCACGCCTACACTGGCCCGGTGCGCGAACTGGCAGCCCGCCTGCCGGCCCGCGCGTGCCAACTGATGATCTCGGCCCTGCCGCGCCCTAATCAGGCCTTCTGGACCCTCTCAGCGCTGTGGACGGCCTGGCTGTGGGGGCCGGCCGCCGCCGAGCCGCTGCGGGCCGTGCTGCGCCGCCGTCGCTATGACTGGCACTGGCACGCGCGGGCGCTCGAACGCACCCTGACGGCCGTCCAGCCGGCCCTGGCACCGGCCGGCCACTTCATTGGTCTGCTGGCCGAAGCTGAGCCGGGCTTCACGGCAGCGGCGCTGGCGGGCGCTTCGGCGGCTGGCCTGCGGCTGCTGGCTACCGCGCTGCGAGCCGACACCGCCGAGGTCCAGGTCGACTGGCAGATTGGGCCAACTCTGGCACCTGGCGATACACTTAGCCCAGACGAACAAACGGCCCGCGCCGTGGCGGCCATGCTGGCCGCGCTGCGGGCGCGCGGCGAGCCTAGCCGGTGGGCCACGCTGCATTGGGCGGCCAGTGCGGCGCTCAGCGGGCGCGTGCCAGCGGAGGATGAAGAGGTGCTGCCGCCCAGCTTGCGAGCTATTGAGGCGGCGGCCCAAGCGACCTCATTGGCGCGCCTGGGCGCGGAGGCCGGCGATGACCTGGGCACCGGGCTGTGGTGGTTGAGCGCACCTGCCCAGGCGCAAGCGCCGCTGGCCGATCGCGTGGAGGCCGAGGTGCTGCGGCTGCTGAGCGACGGCGCGCCCGTGGCGGAACGCGAGGTGCTGCCGGCCGTGTGCGCCGCCTTCGCGGGTGCGCAGACGCCCGGCCAAGGACTGGTGCTGGCGTGTCTGGCCTCCTACGCCCAACGCGTGGACGACGGCGCATGGCAGTTGCGGTCGGAGGATGCGGCTGCCGTCCGCGCGGCCGATTTGCAAGCGACCATTGGGCAGTTGCAGGCGCTGGCAGCTCGGCTGCAACTAACCGCCGCTGGGGATGGTGTACAGTGGTGGCTGGAGGGCGGGCGGCTGCTATATGCCTTTGCCGTGCAGCCAACTGCCAACCTGGCGGGCGTGTTGTTAGCGCCGCCGCCTACGGCCGAACGCCGACGCTGCCTGGTGCTGCCTGGCGGCCGCGTGGCGCTGGCCGAATACAAGTTGCGGCGCGACCCCCGGCTGCGCGCCGCGTTTCAGGCGGGCGGGTGGATCATCCTCAAATACCGGCACGTGCGCCGGATGGCGACCGACTTCGCTGTGACGCGCACGACGCTGGAGGCGGCGCTGGCCGGCGACCCGGTTCAGCCCGCAGCGGCGCAGCAGTTGGCGCTGCCTGAGTAAGACATCATCATAACTGGGCCGGTTTCGGCCTGGCCCTACTGTTTGGGAGGCTGCTTTGGACGCTCCAAGTTGGAAACGCCCGATTGATTATTACTTGTTGTGGGTGGCGGTAATTGTCTTGGCGGTTGTCAATTATCAACTCATCAACACGCTGCTGGATGCGAAGCGGCAGGTGGCCGAAGCGGCCTTCACCGCCGCGGAGGCGATGGGCGGCATGAGCACCGCCACGATTGACTACCCGGTGGAAATCCGCGAGTTCATTCCGATCTCCATGACGATCACCTACAGCGATACGATCGTTGTGCCGATTAGCTACACGCTGCCAGTGAACACCAACGTGTACATCCCACTGCGCACGCCGATTGGCACGTTCCCGCTCAATGTCCCCATCGCCATGCAGGTGCCCATACGCCTGACGCCGACTGTGCCGCTCAACCTGGCCGTGCCGGTCTCGCTGACGGTGCCCGTCCACTTCGACGTGCCGATCCACGTGGACCTGGCGACCACGCCGCTGGGGGAGGGTTTGCTATCGGCCCAAGACCTGCTGTATTCGGCGGCCGCTAGCTTGAGCAACGGAGATATCATCGTCCCGACTCGGCCGATCACGGTGACGGTACCCAGCACGCCGACGGTGACAGTTACCCCACAGTAAGCTCCCATGGCGCTCAACCTGCTGGGCCTCGTGCTGTTGGGGTATGGGTTGGGTTCGTTGCCGGTTGGCGTGTGGCTGGGGCGGCTGCTGCTGGGCCGCGACATCCGCGCCGCCGGTTCGGGCCACTCGGGCGGCACCAACGCGGTTCGGCAGGGCGGCTGGTGGTTCGGGTTGCTGGTTGCTTCGCTAGATGTCGCCAAGGCGGCGCTGGCGGTCTATTTGGCGGTCACCTGGGCCGCTAGTCCATGGATTCCGCCCCTGGCGGCGGCGGCGGCCGTGTGCGGGCACTGTTGGCCTGTGTTCGCCGGCTTTCGCGGCGGGATGGGGTTATCGGCGCTAGGGGGTGCACTGCTAGTCCTGTCGCCGATCGCTTTCCTCGTGGGGCTGGGGCTGTCAATCGCCGGCACGCTGGCGCTGCGCCACAGTGCCCGCGGCAATGTAGTGGCCGGCGTGCTGTTTGGACCCGTGGTCTGGCTCGTCACCGGCTCGCCGTACCTGGCGCTGGCGGCCGGCGGCTCAGGCCTCATCATCGGGCTGCGCGCGCTCTCCGATTGGCGGCGCGTTTACGGCGAGCTGTGGCTCGACCGGGAACGCCACGCCATTGACCGGCCTCAGCCGGACTGATCGGCCGTGCTGCGCACTAGGTTAAGCACCACACTGGGCTCGTTGGCGGTCAACCGGTAGTCGGTGCCGGCCGGCAGCACAATTAACTCTCCGGCTTCCAGGCCGACCGCGCCGGCGTCTTCAGTCGTTACGAGGAGGCCGCCGCGCAGCACCAGCCAAAGGGCGCCATAGGCCGGGGCCGTGGCGGCGGGGCCGACGCCGTTGGCCTTGATCAGCACCAACTCAAAATCCTCAATCTGCGCGACGGTTACGCCCTGGTAGGGCACAGCCGCCATGGCCTGCACGCGCGCCAGCCGCACCTTCTCTAGCGGCGGGTCGGTGTCCAGCGGGTGGTGGCGGTGACCGTTCTTGCGGTCACTCAACACAGTTGGGCGGATCAGCAGCACCACCGACCGCAACTGCGACCCGGAGCGATGGCTGACGCCCTTGGGCACCGCCACCAGCTCTTCCGAGTGCAGCGTCAGTCGGCCGCGCTCGGTGTCGAGCCCCACCACCCCCTCATGAACTAGAAAAAGCTCGTCTTCGTCTAAGTGCTTGTGCCAGGCTACTTGGCCCTGACACACAAACACACTCACCGTCAGGTCGGCAAGCGGCGTCAGCGGCACGATGACAAACGGCCGGTCCATCTTATTGGCCACGGCGTTGAGGTTGATGGCGGTCAGCGGCATGGTCCCCATTTTACTCGGGCGGCTCTACATGCACCACCACGCGGCTGACGCCCACGCCGGCCGTGTGCAGCCGGCGTTCGATGCGCTCGGCCAGCGCATGCGCCTGCACCAGCGGCATGTCGGCCGGCTGGGTCACGTGTAGGGTGGCGGTGATATGGCCGAGCAAATGGTGAATTTCAACGTTGTGGCAACTGCCGGCCCCGGCCACCGCGTCGGCTAGTTCGGTCAGGCGGTGGCGCAGTTGGCGCATGTTGGCAGGCGACAGGCGCTCGGCCTCGTCGGGCAGGGTAGTCGCGAGCGGCTCCAGGTGGGTGACGAGCGCCCGCAGTTCTGGCATGACCTTGCGCGCCCGCTGCTCAAAGGCGTCGGCCACGGCGTGGGCCTCGCCCAAGTTAAGTTCGGCCGCCATCTCCAGGTGGACTTCCACCGCCAGCCCGCCGTCGCGCTCAACGTGCGCGTGCAGATCGTGCAGCCCCAGGCCCAGCCCGTCGGCCAGTTGGCGCAACCGCAGCGCTAGACCTTCCCATCCGCTGGGGTCGACGCCATCCCACTCTGGCTCGATGTGCACGACCGTATCCACCACGGCCGGCATAGCCGCGGCAATGCGGAGCTCGACCTCGCTCGCCACGGCATGAGCTTGTTCGGTACCCATGGCCGGGTTCACTTTGATATTGAGGTCCACGTAAGTTGCTTCGGCGCTGCCGCGCGAGCGCACGGCGGCCACGGCCGCCACGCCCGGCACGGCCCGCACGATGCTGGCCAGTTGGTCGGGGTCGGCCACCGCCACATCGGTCAACACTTCGGAGCTGGAGCGCAGGATGTCAAAAGCGGCACGGAATAGCAGCAGCACGACCACGCCCGCCACGACGCCATCTAGCCAGGGCAGGCCGAGGCGCGCCCCAATGAGAGACCCAATCACCGAGATCGTCACGAACAAGTCGGTGCGGGTGTGGGCCGAGTCGGCCAGCAGCAAGGTGCTGTTCAGGCGGCGGCCCATCGTGCTTTCATATAGCGTGACACCCACATTGACGATGAAGGTGCCGGCCATCACGGCTACCACCACTGGCGCTACCGGGGGCGTTGCGCCGCCGCTGATAAAGCGCTCTACCACGGTGCGGCCAATCTCAAAAGCGGCCACTAGCAACATGCCGCCGATGCCCAGCGTGGCCACGGTTTCGTATTTTTGATGACCATAGGGGTGATTTTGGTCAGCGGGGCGCGCGGCTACCCACAGCCCCAGCAGTCCGATTACGTTCGACGACGAGTCCACCAGCGAATGGAAGGCGTCGGCCACCACTGCCAGCGAGCCAGAACTCAGCCCCACCACCAGCTTGACAGCGGTGACAGCCAGATTGAGCAGCAGGACTATCCACAGCACCCGGCGGATACCGCGGGCGCGTTCGGTCGCAGAGTTGGTCATCACGGTGGCGCTACGGGTTCGGGGTTTCGGACGGCGGGGGGCTGGGCGTGTCGAGCACCAGCGTCACCCCGGGCGTGGGCGAGAAGTCGGGCGTGAGCGTCGCGGTCGGCTCCACCTTTTCAGTCGGCGTGGGCGTGAAGGTGGGGGTCGGCGTGATGGTGGGCGAGGGCGTCTCGGTGGGGGTGGCTGTGGCCGTGTCGGTCGGCGGGGGCGTGCCGGTCGGCCGACGCACGGTGAAGTGGACGCGCGCCTCGGCGATGCCACCGGTTGTGCTAAAGACGATCACGCGCAACGTCACCGGGCCGTCGGGCAAGCCAGAGATGTCCCAATCGGCCAGTTTGCCGGAGTCCATCACCGGCACGGTGTTCGGGCCTTGCACCGCGCCCCAGCCTTCGGGGTTCTCGCTCAGGCCGAAGTCGAGCACGTAATGATCAAAGTTGGCGGTTGCGCCGGCCTGGCCCACGATCTGAATGGTGCCGCCTTCCAGGGTGCCGCCCTCCGGGGGAATTGAAAAACTCATCACGGGGTGCGGCGAGTCGGCGGTGCAATCGGCGGTCGGGGCCCAGGCTACAGGCGGGTTGATGCCGTGCGCCGCGGCCCAGGCCTGGCCGTTGGGGTCTTCCAGCAGCCATTTCTGCGCCCATGGGTCATCCACAGCAATCACGATCTTCTCTTGCTGGAACAGGGTATCGTTCTGATAGTAGCGGGCGCAATCAGCCGTCTGGCGCAGATTGGTGAAAGGGTCGAGGTAGGCCCGCTGCCACAAGTCGCGCTCTTTGGGTGGGGGCAGGTGGTTGGCAGAAAACAGCTCAGGGCGCACCTGATCCGGTGGGCAGAACTCGCCCGGCTCGGCTCCGGAGACGGCACAGATGGTGCGCTCGACAATGCCGCCCGGCCGCATGAAGGGAGAAGCATGGCCGGCCAGCGCGCCCTCCATGAACTCGTGCCAAATGGGGGCCGCGCCCGTGACGCCGCTGGTGTTGACCATGGGGGTATAGTCGGCGTTGCCGACCCACACGCCGGCCACAAGATCGGGCGTGTAACCCACGGTCCAGTTGTCGCGGTAGTCGTTGGTGGTGCCGGTCTTGACGGCCGCCGGGAATGACAGGCGCAGGGCTGAGTTGGGGCCGAAGGCGATGGAGCGAGTGTCGTTGTCGGCCAAGATGTCGCTGATTAGGTAGGCCGTTTCGGGTGAGAGCACCTGCTTGCCCCAGTCTTCGGGCAGCGGCTGGCAGGCGGGCACGGAGGTATTAACCTCGGCCGGGCGGAGGGGCTGCTGGCAAACGACCGTGCCGGCCGAGTCGGTGATGCGCAGGATCGAGATCGGGTAGGTCCGTTGGCCGCCGTCGGCCAGCGCGGAATAGGCCGTCACCATCTCCAACAGGGTGGCCTCGCCGCCGCCCAGCGTGAGCGCCAGGCCGTAGTCATCACGGACGAAGGAGGAGATGCCCAGCGACTGTGCGAAGGGCACAAACGCGCCGTCGCCATAGATGCCGGTGAAGGCGAGCGTCTTGACGGCCGGAATGTTATACGAGTTGGCGAGCGCAGTGCGCACGCGCACCGGGCCGTGAAAGAAGCCGTCGTAGTTTACCGGCTTGTAGGGCGCATTCGCGCCATCGGGGAAGTCGGTCGGCACGTCCCACAGCAGCGTGGCGGGGGTCCAGCCCTTCTCGAACGCCAGCGCGTAGGTCAGCGGTTTGATGGACGAGCCCGGTTGGCGCGGCCGGATGGCCATGTTGATTTGGCCGTCCACCGGGTCGTTGTAGTCGTCTGACCCAACCATGACAAGGATTTCGCCTGTTGTGGGCCGCATAGCGACCAGTGCGCCGTTGGTCACGTGCCGGTCGGCCAGTGTGGCGATCTGCTGAGCCACTGCTACCTCAGCCGCCTGCTGGAGCGTGGGGTCGAGCGTGGTGTAGACGCTGTAGCCGGAACGGTAAAGCTGCGCGCCGTAAGTGGCCTCCAACTGCTGGCGGATGAAGTTGACCCAGTGGGGGAAGCGCGCGTCAGTGGCCTGGGGGACAAAGGCGTAGATCGCCATCTCTTCGACCACATGCTTGACGGATTCTAGGTTCACACAAACTGGGTCGGGGCTATTGCTGACGTCCACACAGCCGTTGGCGAGCATCAGTCCCAGCACCTGCCGCTGGCGGCCCTTGGTGGTTTCGGGGTCGGTGTACACATCGTAGACGGCGGGCGCTTGCGGCAGCCCGGCCAGGAACGTCGCCTGGCTCAGCGTCAGTTGGGCGGCGGTGGTGTTGAAGTAGGTTTCGGCCGCCGCCTCGACGCCGTAGGCCAGATTGCCGTAGTAGATCTCGTTGAGATACAGCTCCAGGATTTCATCTTTGGTGTAGCGGCGCGTGATTTCGGCCGCCAGGATGATCTCGCGGATCTTGCGGCTGTTGGTGCGCTGGGCGGCTTCTTCGGGCGTGAGCACCAGGGCGCGTACCAACTGCTGGGTGATGGTTGAGGCCCCGCCACCCGAAGTGCCGTCGCCGCCGGCGCGCAGGTTGTTGTAGATGGCGCGCACGATGGCGATGGGGTCAAAGCCGGGGTGTGAGCCGAAGTCTATGTCTTCGGTGGCGATGGTGGCCGCCACCAGACAGGGCGATCTCTTGTCGAGCGGCACGCGCGTGCGGCGGCCCTCCTG
>JBBRZY010000039.1:0-14313 GCA_038252885.1 Anaerolineales bacterium
CAGCAGATCTTTGAGTGGTGCGCGGCGGCCGAGCCTTTTGCGCTTGGCCCCCGGCTAGAGCAAGTGCTAGACGGGCTGTGGCGCGGGTTGGCCGGGGAACAATCGGCATGAACTGGCTCTGGATCACCCTCTCCACGCTGGGCCTGGTCAGCAGCCTGGCCGTCACCTGGTGGATGCATCGCGGGCGGCAGTTCGGGCTGACAGTGACGCCCGGCCAAACCGCGCCGGCCGGCGACCGCCCCTTCATCGCCGTGATCGCGCCGGCTCGTAACGAGGCGCGCAACATCCGCCGCTGCGTCGAGGGGCTGCTGGCGCAGGACTACGCCAACTTCGCGGTGTATGTGGTCGACGACCGCTCGACCGACGCCACCCCCGCCATCCTGGCCGAGTTGGCCGCGCGCGACCCGCGCCTGACCGTGGTGCGCGCCGCGCCGCTGCCGCCGGGCTGGGCTGGCAAGCCGCACGCGCTGGTCGAAGGGGTGCAGGCCGCCGGCGAGCGGGCGGCGTGGTACTGCTTTGTGGATGCCGACACCTTCGCCGAGCCGGCCCTGCTGTCGGCCTCCTACGCCGCCGCACAGGTGCACGGCGCGGCGCTGTTCAGCCTGTTCACACGCCAAGAGCTGGGCACATTTTGGGAGAAGGTGGTCATGCCGCTGGTCTTCAGCGCGCTGGCGGTGGGCTTCCCGCCCGAGCGCGTGAACGACCCGGCCCGGCCGGAGGCCGTCGCCAACGGGCAATACATCCTGATTGAGCGCGGGGCGTATGAGGCGGTGGGCGGCCACACGGCGCTGCGCGGCTCGATCACCGAAGACAAAGACCTGGCCGAGCTCATCAAACGCAGCGGGCGGCGGTTGGTGCTGGCCGACGGCCGCGCGCTGGTGCACACGCGCATGTACACCTCGTTGGCCGAGCTTTGGGAGGGCTGGACCAAGAATATCTACCTCGGGCTGCAAGGCCGGCTGGGGCTGCTGCTGTTTGGCGCGCTGACGGCGCTGACCGGCGCACTGGCGCTGCCGGGCTGGCTGCTGGCCGGGGCGCTGTGGCTGGCACTGGGCGGCGGGCTGCCGGCGGCCATCGTCTTGGCTGAGGCGCTGCTGGCCTGGCTGGTGCTGACCGTGGTGCGCGCCCGCGTGTCACAACTGCTGGGGATTTCGCCTTGGTATGCTATAACCCTGCCGTTGGGCGCGCTGATCTTCGCGGCCATGATGCTCACCTCGGCCGCGCGCGGCGTGAGCGGGCGCGGCGTGCGCTGGAAGGGCCGGCTATATGGCGGCCCGGCCGGCAGTGAGCCGGGGGAGTAACAGGGGGACTCAGAGGGACTCAGAGCGCGGGCGCACGGATTGAGCTTGGTTTTGAGCCAATATTGCCTCTTGCCAAACGAACATATATTCTATACAACAGAGTCAGGGTCACACCCCCGAGGCGGCACCCCTCCACCACCCTGCCGCCCGCCTTACCAACTGAAGCCGGCCCCATACCCGCGTGGTAGGCGTGGCAGTCAATTCAATCCGCGCGGCACTTGCGACACTCGTGACACTTCTAGCAACAAATCCCTCCCGCGCGGCACTTGCGGCACTCGTGACACTTCTAGCAACAATTCCCTCCCGCGCGGCACTTGCGGCACTCGTGGCACTTCTAGCAACAAATCTCTCCGCCAGGACACTCAGGACTCTTCCACCGACACCGCTGACTCCGCCACACCCGAGTCCTGGCGTAGCATCTCCCTGCGCTGCGGCTCGGCCCCACCCTCTCACCCCTTCAGACCGTAGTATGATTATCCCGGCATGAAATTCTACGAAATTCTGGACGTCGCCCCGGACGCTACCGAGGAGCAGATCAAGGCCGCCTATCGCATCCTGGTGCAGTTGCATCACCCCGACCGGCTGCAGCAGGTGAACCCGGCCGTGCGCGCCTACGCCGAAGACCGCCTCAAGAAGATCAACGAAGCCTACCGCGAGCTGAGCGACCCCGAACGCCGCACCCGCTACGACGCCGCCTGGCAGGCGGCCCGCCCGCGCGCCGCCGCCTACGCCCGCGAGGCCGAGCCCGACGCCGCCCAGACCGACGCCATGTGGGAGTGGTCGAAGAAAGAGGCCCGCCGCCGCAGCCGCACCGCCGCAGACGACAGTGAGGAAGAAGCCTACGACGCCTGGGCGCATGACGAGGCCACCCGCTACGCCGAGCAGCGCGAAGCCGAGCGCGCCCGCCGCACCCAGCAGGAAGTGCGCACGGCCGAGGCCCGCGCCAAGCAAGCGGCCGAGCAGCAGTTCCCGCGCGCGCGGCTGCACGGCAACGGCCTGGTGGTGCACTTCTCGTCCGGCGTGTGGACCATGCTTGTCAATGTGCCGGCCGGGCCGTTCCGCATGGGGTCAGACCCGGCCGAAGACCCGCAGGCCGGGCGGGCCGAGCAGCCCGCGCACAGCGTGCGGCTGGCGCAGTATTACATCGGGAAGTACCCGGTCACCAACGCGCAGTACCTGACCTTTCTGCGCGCCACCGGGCGGCCGGTCGCGCCACCGCCCAACGCCCACCCGCTGCTGCCGGTGGTCAACGTCACTTGGGATGATGCGGCTGCGTTTTGCCGCTGGTTGAGCAGCGCCACCAGCCGCGCCTTCCGCCTGCCGACTGAGGCCGAGTGGGAGAAGGCGGCGCGCGGGCCGAACGGGCTGCGTTACCCGTGGGGTGCTGGCTGGGACCCGGCCGCCCTGAACGGCGACAACACGCTGGGCGCGCTGACGCCGGTGGACCGCTACTCGCCCGACAGCGACAGCCCCTACGGCGCGGCCGACCTGCTGGGCAACGTTTGGGAGTGGTGCAGCGACTGGTTCGACCCGGCGCTGTATGCGCGGCGCGCGGCGGCGGTGGCCGTCAACCCCACCGGCCCGGCCACCGGCCAGGGCTACGTAGTGCGCGGGGGCGCGTTCGACTCGCCGCCGCGCCACACCCGCAGCGCCCACCGCAATTGGTACTACCCCGACGCCGCCCGCCCCGACCTGGGCTTCCGGCTGGTGGCGGCCACCTAAGGGCCGGGCGGCCACCTAAGGGCCGGGCGGCCGGCTGACGGCTGGGCGACCAGGCATTTGCGGGCGTTATAACGCTGCTTGGCGGGCAAGCGTCAGGCGCGGCCCTTGCCCAAACCCGCCTATTTCGGCTAAGATCAGCGCCGAAGCGCGCGTTGGGCCGGGGAACGGGCCATTTTCGCAGAGGACGGTCAGGATGGATGCAGGCGAGACCTTTCAACTGAGCGCGGCCTGGTGGAAGAAGGGCAAGCCGACCCTGTTGAAGACGACCGGCCTGGGCGCGGCCCTGACCACCTATGAACGCGCCAAGGCCAGCTTCATGAGCGACCAGGACAACAACGTGAAGTTCAAAGTGGCCCTGGACGCGCTGGATTCGGTCAACGACGCGCGGCTGCGGGCGGTGGCGTTGTGCGGCAACATCCACCCCGAGACCAAGACCGCACTGCAAAAGGCCGCCAGCATCACCACCGAGACGCAGGCGCTGCTGACGGCCCGCGCTAACCAGTTCAAAGCCCCGCTGCGCCAGCTCAAGACCCGCGTGGACGACCTGCGCAAGCACACCACCAAGCTCAAGGGCCAACTGGCGGCCTACGAGAAGGTGAAGGCCGCGCTCGACCCCTCGAAGCGGGCCAGCAACGAGAAGATCATCAAGCTCAACCTGGAGAACCTGAACAACGCCATCCAGAGCGGCAGCACCGCGCTCCAGTCGCTCGACCGTCAAGACCAGGTCATGAGCGACTTCTTCCCCAAGCTGGCGGCGGAATACAACCTCAACAAGACCGCCTTCACCACGCTGCGCCAGGCCGGCCTGAAGCTGCTCGACGACTACGACGAGTACGCCTGAGCGCGGCCGCGTTAAACGACAAGGCGGGTGGCCGGGCCAGCCCCATTGGCCCCATCACCCGCCTTTGTTTTAGGATGCCGGCCGGCGCTACCATTCGGAGCGGGCTTCGCGCCAGTAGAACAGCAACGTGCCGCCGTCCGTCCAGCCGCCGCCCGGCAGCTTGATCGGCAGCAGCGCCCCCAGGCCGAGCACCAGAAGGTTGACGACGGCGCTGAAGGCCGCCAGCCAGGCCACCACGCTGATGGCCGGCGGCAGGATTTCGGTGCCGCGCGGAAACAGGTAGGCGGCCAGCGGCCAACTGATAAAGCCCAGCACCAGGTTAACCCAAAAGCCGCCCAGCGCCCGCCGCACATGCAACGCGCGCGTCAGTTCGGGCTCATCGTCTGGGTAAATGCTCGCCGACAGGAGGTTGAAGAAGTGGATGCCGGTCATGGGGTAGCCGACGGAGCGCGCCGCCAGCGCATGCCCGGCCTGGTGCAGCCACTCGTACACGAAGAAGAGCACGGACGACAGCGCCCCAGCCAGCAGCGCCGCGCCGAAGCCCAGGTGCGTGAACCAGCCGGCCAGCGCCGCCAAGACCAGCGCCAGCAGGGCATAGGACACGATCGCCAGCGGGGCAACCGTGGTCCGCAGCCGCAAAAAGTGGAAGGCGAAAGCGGTTGGGCGCGCCACTCTAGACGTCCGGCATCAACTCGGCCACGCTGACCTGGTTGCGGCCGGCGTGCTTAGCCTGGTAGAGCGCGCGATCGGCGGCCCGCACCAGTTGGTCGAGCCGGGCCTCGCTCGCGTCGGTGTCGGGCAGCGCGGCGACCTCGCTCGCCAGGGTGACGACGCCCAGGCTGGCCGTCAGCGTTATGGGCGTGCTCGTTCCGGGCAGCGGCAGGGCCGTGGCCGCCAGCGTCTCGCGGATGCGTTCGGCCGCGGCCAGCGCCTCGGCCGGGCTGGCGCCGGGTAATAACATCAGGAACTCCTCGCCACCCCAGCGGCCGACCACATCATACGAGCGCAATTGCTGCGCCAGCACGTCGGCCACCAGCCGCAGGGTCTGGTCGCCGGCCTCGTGACCATAGCTATCGTTGATGGTCTTAAAGCGGTCCACATCGAGCAGGATGACGCTCAGGGGCGAGGTGGCCGTGCCGCGCGCCACGCGGTTTAGCTCGGCCAGGGCGCGGTCGTGAATGGCGCGGCGGTTGAACAGGCCGGTGAGGGTGTCGTGCATGGCCAACATTTCCATCTGCCGGCGCGAGGCCAGCAGGCTCTCTTCCAGCTTGAGGATACGCGCGCCGATGGTGATGCGGGCCAAGAGTTCTTCGGGGTCGTAGGGCTTGGTCAGGTAGTCGTCGGCGCCGGATTCGAGGCCGGTGATGCGCTGGGGCTTGGTGCCCAGGCCGGTGACCAGCATGATGTAGGTGTAGCCTTCGCCCTGGGCGGCGCGGATGTTTTGGATGAGCTGCATGCCGTCCAGGCCGGGCATCATCCAGTCGGTGATGATCAGGCGATAGCGCTCTTCTTGAAACATGGCCCAGGCCACCTCGCCGTCGGGCGCTTCAACGACGCCGTGGCCGGCAAAGGCCAGGTTCACAGCCAGCAGGCGGCGCGAGTGCGGGTCGTCGTCGACGACAAGGATTTTCACGGTGCGAGCATTGTATCTAAAGGCGGGTGAGACGCAAGCGCGGCGGCGGTCAGGCGGGCAGCCCCTCGATCAGCGCGAAGTCGCCGGCGTCGATGATGCGCGCGAGCGTGAAGCCGGCGGCGGCATACAGCGCCCGGAATTCAGCTTCGGTGCGCTCGCGGCCGGTGAGCATGACCAGCATCATCAGGTCGGTGGATTTGGCCGGGTCGGGCTGATTGGAGGGCTTGACGACGCGGTCCACGACCACCAACCGGCCGCCCGGCGCCAGGGCCTGACGGCAATGGGTGAGCAGGCGGATCGCGGCGGCATCATCCCAGTCGTGGATGATCTGTTTCATGATGTACAGGTCGCCGCCGGCGGGGACGGACTGAAACATATCGCCGGCGACGAACTCGCAGCGGGCTTCGACGGGCGACCCGCGCAGCGCGCGCGCTTCGGCCGCCAGGGCCGGCATCTCGTAGAGCACCCCGGTGGCGTTGGGGGCGCGCTCGAGGATGCCGCGCAGCATGGCCCCCTGCCCGCCGGCGACATCCACAATCTTGTGAAATGCGGAGAAATCATAGGCGGCCAGGATAGCGGCCAAGGCGCGGCCGGTGCCGCTGGTCATGGCGGCATTGAAGGTGGCGGCGTCGGCGGGGTTGTGGCTGAGATGGTCGAAGTGCGGCTCGCCAAAGACACGGTCGAAGGCCGGTTGGCCGGTGACCACCGTCTCATACAGGTCGCCCCACGAGCGCCAGAAGGAGGGCGAGCCAAACATCATAGCCCAGGGGCGCATGCTCTGCGGGTGATCGGCACGGAGGAACTCGCCGAGGGGGGTGGCGGCAAAGCGCTCCTGGTCATCTTCTGCCAACAGGCCGAGGCTGGTCAGGTAGCGGAGCAGGCGGAGGAGTGACGGCGCATGGGCCCCCACCTGGGCGGCCAGCGCCGGGGCGGTCAGCGGCGCGACTTGCAAGGCGTCGAAAACAGACAGTTTCGAGGCCGTATAGAGCACGGGGGTGATCCGAAAGCTGTCCAACATTTGGTAGAGGACCGCTTCGGGCGATAGGCCGGCGCTGGGGGGCTGGCTGTTGGTCATGTGATTGACTCCGGGGTCCGATCATCTTATCCCCTGACACAGGCCAAGGGAGTAGACCTAGCGGCGCGGGCCACGACCGCGCGGGCGGTCAGAGCCGCCGCCACCGCCGCTAGTGCGCTCGCGGTCGTTGCGGGCCTGGTTGGAGCGCTCGGCCTTGGTGGGCTGGTTGGCGGCGGGCGGCGGGGTGCCGTCGCCGGACGGCAGCGGGGCGTGCAGCGCCTGCTGGTAGTAATCGTCGAGCAGCATGGCGATCAGCGCCAACTCTTCTTCGCTCTCGGCCAGACTGCGGGCCAGGGAGACAAAGCGGCGGCTGCGCTCGGTTTGCAGCTTGTCGCGGTCGCGCAGGCGGGCCTCCAGCAGCGCGGTCGTGCGCTGGGCCACCACGGCCTCAACCTCTTCGTCGGTGGGCACTGAGCGCTCGTGCAGCGGGATGGCGAAACGCTTGCCGATGCGGTCGAGCTCGAAGCGCTCGACGGCGCTGACCAGCGAGATGGCGGTGCCGGCTGCGCCCGCCCGGCCGGTGCGCCCGGAACGGTGGATGTAGGCCTCTAGCTCGTCGGGCGGCTCGTACATGAACACGTGTGACAGCTCGGGGATGTCGAGCCCGCGCGCGGCCACATCGGTGGCGATGAGCAGGCGCAGCGTGCCTTTGCGCACGCGCTCGAGCACGCGCTCGCGCTCTGGCTGCGACAGGTCGGAGGTGAGCGCGTCGGCGTCGTAGCCAAAACGCTGGAGCACCACCGCCACATAGGCGACTTTGACCTTGGTGTTGCAGAAGATGATGGCCGAGGCCGGGTTCTCAATCTCGATGATGCGCACCAGGCTGCGGTCTTTATCCATGCCGGGCACCATGTAAAAAACATGCTCGGTGTCAGAGACATGCATGTGGTCGCGGCTAAGGCTGATGAACTCCGGCTGGTGCTGGAACTCAGCGGCGGTGCGCATGACGTAGGTCGGGAAGGTGGCCGAGAACATGGCCGTGGTGAGCGGGCGCTGCGGCAGGTAACGCTGCACGCGCTTCATGTCGGGGTAGAAGCCCATCGAGAGCATCCGGTCGGCCTCGTCGAAGATGAGCACTTTGAGGTGCTCAAGCGAGAGCGAGCGCTTGAGCAGGTGATCGAGCACGCGGCCGGGGGTGCCCACGACGACGTGCGCGCCGGCCTTGAGCGCGTCGATCTGCGGGCCGTAGCCCACGCCGCCGTAGACCGCCACGGTGCGCAGCCCGGCGCCGCCGCAGATGGTTTCGGCCTCCTGCCACACCTGGCGCGCCAACTCGCGCGTGGGCACCAGGATCAGGGCCTGGGTGGTGGCCGAGCGCGGGTCGAGCAGCTCGAGCAGCGGCAGCAGGAACGCGCCGGTCTTGCCGCTGCCGGTGCGGGCCTGGATCATGACATCCTTCTTGGCCAGCAGGTAGGGGATGGCGCGGGCCTGGACCGGCATGAGGCTGGGCCAGTTGGAACGGGCGGCGGCGGCTTGCAGGTCGGGCGCAAGCTGCTCTAGCGTGATATCCGGCAGGGTGTTCGCCGGCGGCGTGGGATCAGACGAGGCAGAGAATGACACAGTCGTTTTTGCTTTCAGCGCGGAGCTCCCGCGCGAGCCTGAGCGTGGGCGGCGGGTTTGACAACCCGGGCCGCCCCAGCCTAGAACAGCCCCAGGACCTTGCCGGTCGTGAGGTCGAGATCGATATCAAAGAAAGCCGGGCGGGTGGGCAGCCCTGGCATGGTGCGCATGGCGCCGACTAGCGGATACAGAAAGCCAGCCCCGACCGAGGCGCGCAGGTCGCGGATGGGCAGGCGGAAGCCGGTGGGCGCGCCCTTGAGCTCGCCATCGGCGCTGAACGATAGGTGGGTCTTGGCCATGCAGATTGGCAGCCGGTCGAAGCCCAGCCGGGTGTAGAGCGCGATCTTGGCCTCGGCCTCGGCGGAGTAGTCCACGCCGTCCGCGCCGTAGAAGCGGGCGATGGCTTCGATCTTTTCTTTGATTGAAGCCTCGTCCGGGTAGAGCAATTGGAAGTGCTTGGGCAGCTTGGCGGCGGCCATGACGGCCCGGCCCAACTCGACCGCGCCCCGGCCGCCCTCGGCCCAATGGGTGCATTTATACGCGCCCTGGGCCCCGGCCGCCAGCGCGAAGCGGCGCACCAGCTCGATCTCGGCGGCGGTGTCGGTGGCGAAGCTGTTGACGGCCACGACGACCGGCACGCCGTAGCGCAGGGCGTTTTGAATGTGGCGCAGCATGTTGGGCATGCCGGCCTCGAGCAGCGGCAGGTTCTCGGCGGTGTAGGCCGGGTCGAGCGGTTTGCCAGCCACCACGCGCGGGCCGCCGCCGTGCATCTTGAGGGCGCGGATGGTGGCGACCAGCACGACTACATCGGGCACCAGGCCGGACTGGCGGCACTTGATGTCCATGAACTTTTCCATGCCGATGTCGGCCCCGAAGCCGCTCTCGGTGATGACGTAATCGGCCAGCTTGAGGGCCAACTGATCGGCCACGACCGACGACTGGCCGTGGGCGATGTTAGCGAACGGCCCAGCGTGCACGAAGGCGGGCGTGCCCTCCAGGGTCTGCATCAGGTTGGGCAGGAGCGCATCCTTCATCAGGACGGTCAGCGCGCCGGCCACGCCCAGGTCTTCGGCGGTGAGCGGGTCGCCGCGCAGGTTGGTGCCGAAGACCATGCGGCCCAGGCGCTCGCGCATGTCGGCCAGGCCGGTGGTGAGCGCCAGGATGGCCATGATCTCGCTGGCGACGGTGATGTCGAAGCCGGCGGTGCGGGTTTGGCCCTTCTCGTCCGGCCCTTGCCCAATGGTGATCTGGCGCAAGAAGCGGTCGTTGACATCGAGCACGCGGTTCCAGGTGAGGCTGGCGGGGTCGATGTCGAGCCGGAACAGGGCGCGCTTCTGATCGGGGGTGAGCGCGTCAGGGTCGGCGGCCACGATGCCCAGCTTCTTCATCCGGCGCAGGTGGCTCTCGGCGAAGTGGCGCTGGCCGCGCTTGTCTTTGGGGCAAAAGGCGTTGAAGAGCTTTTCGTCGTCGGTGCGCGCGTGCTCGTGGAACATCCGCGCATCAATCGCGGCGGCCATCAGGTTGTTGGCGGCGGTGATGGCGTGATTGTCGCCGGTCAGGTGGAGGTTGAAGTCCTCCATGGGGATGATCTGGCTGTAGCCGCCGCCGGCCGCGCCGCCCTTGATACCGAAGGTGGGGCCTTGCGACGGCTGCCGAATGCAGGTGAACACGCGCTGGCCGAGGTGGGCGCCGAGCGCCTGCGACAGGCCGACGGTGGTGGTGGTCTTGCCCTCGCCCAGCGGGGTGGGCGTGATGGCGGTGACGTCGATGTATTTGCCGGGCTTGCGCCGCGCCAACCGGTCGCGCACGGCCAGGTGGACCTTGGCCTTGTAGGTGCCGTATAGCTCCAACTCGCCCGGCTTTAGCCCGATCTCGGCGGCGATTTGCAGGATGGGTTTGAGCTTGGCAGCCTGGGCGATCTCGATGTCAGACGGGACCGGGCTGAGCAGCTTGAGCCGAGTGGGCTTGACGCCATTCGTTTGGGCGGGCTTGGCATTTTTCGCCGGGGCGCGGCGCGAGCGGGTGGTTTTTACAGCAGTCCTGGGCACGACGTTCGTCCTCCTCCACCGCTATCATACCACTGGGGCCACTGGCGATTAAATCGCCGCAAGGCATAGGGCAATCGCATCTTAATTCCGTAAGTTGAGAAATACTAAAAAGCTGCTCCGAAATTGGACCTGGCTATGACCACTCGAGACGCTGCGCGTCACCCCTCACATAAGGAGCGCTGAGATGAGCGACCTGACGGGGGGCTTCGAAATGACAGGTAAACGGGGCTGGTCAGTAAACGCCGTGCAAATTAGATGCGATTGCCCTGCCGCAAGGCATAGCGAAGTCATGACCTGCGCGGGCTGGGTAGGTGGCGTGAGAATTGGCGGTGATGGCCAATCGGAGCGCCAAAGTTTGGCACTAACGATCGGTATTATCAGTGGTGAGATTCCTCACCCCGCTACACGCGCGGGGTAGGTACACGGCAGCGAGCGCGGGGATTCGGGATGACAGGGGCGGAGGGGGTTGTTGCGGCAAACACTCAAGGGTAGGCCACCGTTGGCGGGGTAGGCTTCACTGGGGCCGGTCGAGCTTGAGCACTGCGCCGGGGATGGGCACCGGGACGAGTGTGCCGGTGACCGCGCCGTCGGCGATGACCAGCCGGCCGATAGCGGGGCCAATGGCGGCGCGGTAGTCTGGCCCAAGCGAGCCGGGGTTGAACAGCAGCGCGCCGTCGACCACCTGGTTGACCGGGCGGTGCGAGTGGCCGAACACGATGACCTGCACGTCGTCAAAGCGGCGGCGCACGGCGGCCAAGAAGGCGCGGGCGCGGGCCTCGGTGGCGGTGGCCGAATCGCCGGACAGGAGTGAGCGCAGCTTGGCCGGCGCGTACTGCCACCAGCCGCCATGCCCGTGGGTCAGCCCGACACGCACGCCGCCGAAGGTGAGCACCCGGTCGAGCGGTAGGCGCAGGAAAATGTCGCGGTTGCCGGCCACGGCGTAGACCGGGGCCACTTGCTCCAGCTCGGTCAGCACGCTCGGCACGCACACGTCGCCGGCGTGCAGGATGGCATCGACCCCGGCCAATGCCGGCCAGAGCGCTTCCGGCAGCGCCCGCATGCGGTCGGGTACATGCGTGTCGGTGACGACGCCGAGCGTGATGGGCGGGGCCATCAGCCAGCCGTCACGGCGTGCCGGCGGCGGCTAATAGCGCCCGCGCGCCGTGACGGAGTCCGGCGCAACCAACTCGGCCGCGGTGGCGCGCATGATGCTGACGGCGCAGGCCTTGAACTCGGGGATCTTGGCGACCGGGTCGAGCGCGTCAATCGTCAGCAGGTTGACGGCGGCTTCGGCGAAATGCATGGGGATGAAGACCACGCCGGGGCGGGTCTTGGGCGAGACCAGGACGCGCAGCACCAGCGTGCCACGGCGCGAGCTGACGCGGGCCACGTCGCCGGTGACCAGGCCGCAGCGTTCGGCGTCGATCTCGTGCAGCTCCAGCAGGGCCTCGGGGTAGAGCACATCCAGCTCGGAGTTGCGGGTCATGGTGCCGCCGTGCCAGTGCTCGAGCACGCGGCCGGTGGTGAGGATGAAGGGGTACTCCTCATCGGGCATCTCGACGCTGGGGATGTATTCCAGCGCGAAGAAGCGGCCACGCCCGGAGGGGAAGGTCTCGGCGAAGAGGAAGGGCGTGCCGGGGTGATTTTCATCGGGCACGGGCGTTTGCAGGCCGCCGTGGTCGAGCCGGGCATAGGTGACGCCGCGATTGCCTTTGACCACCTGCGCCATTTCGCGCCAGATTTCCTCGGGGTGGGCGTAGCCCCAGCCGCTGGTGGCCGGACGGCCCAGCCGGCGCTCGATGCGGTTAGCCAGGTCGATGATGATGTGCCAATCGGGCCGGGCGTTGCCGCGCGGCGGGATGGCCTGGCGCACGCGCTGCACGCGCCGGTCGGTGTTGGTGAAGGTGCCGTCTTTCTCGGCCCAGGCGGCGGCTGGCAGCAGCACATCGGCGAAGGCGCCGCTCTCGTTGATGAACACATCCTGCGAGACCAGGAACTCCAACTGCTGCATGTGCTCGCGGGTGACGTTCAGGTTGGGCTCGGTCATCATGGGGTTCTCGCCCATGATGTAGAGCGCGCGCACGCCGCCGGGGTGGGCTTGTGCCAAAATTTCGGTGGTGGTCAGCCCGCGCTGGCGGCTGAGGCCGCCCGGCTCGATGTTCCAGACCTGCTCCCACTGCTCGGCATTGCCAGGCTCATCCACTAGCATGTAGCCGGGGTAGTGGTAGGGCATGGCGCCCGAGTCGGACGCGCCCTGGACGTTGTTCTGGCCGCGCAAGGGGTTGAGGCCGGTGCCTTCGCGGCCGACGTGGCCGGTGAGCAGCGCCAGGTTGACGAGGCCCAAGGCGCTGGCGGTGCCGTGCGCCAACTGCGAGATGCCCATGCCCCAGAAAATGGAGCCGCGCTCGGCGCGAGCGTATAGGCGGGCGGCCTCGACGATGAGTTGGCGGTCGACGCCGGAGATGGCCTCGGCGTACTCGGGCGTGAAGGGCGCGAGCGAGGCCACGAAGTCGGCGTAGCCCTCGGTGCGGTCGTTGATAAACTGCTGGTTATAGAGCTGCTCGGCCACGATGACGTGCGCCATGGCGGTGAAGACGGGGACGTTGGTGCCGGGGCGCAGCGGCAGCCAGAGCGCGGCGTAGTCGCACAGCTCCAGCCGGCGCGGGTCAATGACGATCATTTTCGAGCCGTACTTCTCGACGGCGGCCTTCATTTGCAGCGCGATGATGGGGTGGTTCTCGGTGGTGTTGGAGCCGGTGACGATGAAGACGTCGCTGTGGATGACTTCGGCGGCGGTGTTGCTCATGGCGGTGGTGCCGAGCGCCTTGATGAGCGCGGCGACCGAGCCGGCGTGGCACAGGCGCGTGCAGTGGTCGATGTTGTTGGTGCGAAATTGCGACCGGAACATCTTTTGCAGCAGGTAGTTCTCTTCGTTGGTGGCCTTGGCGCAGCAATAGGCGGCCAGCGCGCTGGGGCCGTCGCGGCGGTAAATTTCCACCAGCCGGTCGGCCGTGTAGTCGAGGGCCTCGTCCCAACTGACCTCGCGCCACTCGCTGCGGTCGAAGGCCTGCGTGCGGTGGCCGGCCGACTGCGGGATCTTGCGGATCAGCGGCTGCGAGAGCCGGTCGGTGTTGTAGAGAAAGTCGTAGCCGAAGCGGCCTTTGACGCACAGGTTGCCGTGGTTGACGACCGAGTCGAAGGGTGAGGTGACGCGGTAGATGAAGTCGTCTTTGAGGTGCAGCTCGAGCGTGCAGCCGACGCCGCAGTAGGGGCAGGTGGTGGGAACGACGCGGTCAGGTTTTAGCATAGGAGATTCGCCTCGTGCGCCTCAGCCGTCACAGGCGCTCAGGTGGGCAGGGTCAGTTGCTGGGTGGGGGCCGCTGGTTGAGACAATGCCGCCAGTACCTGCGACAGCTTGAGCTTACGTTCAAACCCGGCCACATCCGACGCCGCGCAATAGGTCAGCAGCTTGTGGAGGTCAGCGCCGGTCGCGATGGTGTGAAAGCGCTGCTGTGGCCCAAAGTAGACCAGGGTGGTCTTGCCACGCTGCAAAAGCTTGAGCACGTTGCGGAGTGTGCCGGCGCTCTTACCATTCCAGATCATAAAGCCGTAATCGGCGGCGGCGGCCATCGCGGTGTCTTTGGCCGCGTAGTAGTCGAAGTCTTTGGTGGCGTGGGGCGGCGTCACCGCTTGAGTTTCCCACCGGCCGAGGTTATTGCGGCACCGCGCACCGGCACAATAGACAAGCACTGGCCGGTAGGCCTGGTCGAGCAAGGACTGCTGTACGGTTCGGTCGACGCCGTTGGCATCGCCGATGAGCACCGTAAAGCCTTGCTGCACGATGTTGTCCAGCCGGGCCTGCACTTCGGGGCTTAAGCTGGTTAATTCGCGGGAGCCACCAATGAATACGCGCATGGTCTACGCCCTCGTCTTCGTCACCGTCAACACAAACACCGCATGGGCCTTCCCAGCCAGATACAGCGCTTCTGTCAAGGTATTCAGGGTCGCGCCGGATTGAAACAAGTCATCCAGGACCAGCAGGGAGCGGCCCTGTGTCACCTCAGAATCTATCACAAAGGCTTCTTTCAGGATGGACCGGCGCGCTTCATAGTCGCTAATGTCCTTGATGGGGG
>JBBRZY010000040.1:0-14146 GCA_038252885.1 Anaerolineales bacterium
CTCCAGGGTGAGATCGGGAAAAGCCAGCGGCGAGACGGTGTCGCCGGGTTTCAGGCGCTGGATTGATTTGTAACCATCGGCGCTAGGCGTGCGATAGACTTCCAAAACTCCAGCGCAGACATCGAGCAACCACATTTCCTTGATGCCAGACTTCCCATACAGCGGCACTTTGACTTTGCGGTCATAGTCCAGACTGGCCTCTGCGACCTCGGCCGCCAGCAACACTTCGCTTGGCACAGGATGCGCCTTGCCGTAAAAGTCATCGCGGTATTCTGCGACGCTTACGTCCACATTGGGTTCGGAGTCATCCCCAATGGTAACTGGATGGTGCACACCGACAATTCCTCGGTCCAAAATGACCGACAGCAGCCGGTTACTCAGGCGCGTCACCGTTCCGGCGTGGAGCGGTGTGACGCGCGGTTGCTGTATGATGTCGCCCGCGACCAATTCGATGCGGACGTCGTCGACAAACAGGCCCGCGTCTCCCATGGCGTAATACTCGCGCCGGTCGAAGTGATGGCGAGTAGGAGCGTCAAGGGTCAGCGCCATATGGGCCTCAGCTTACCGGTCAGTCTCTCCGAGCACGATGTCAATGCTGCCCAAGATCACCACTACGTCGGCGATCTTGTGGCCCTTGCACATCTCGCCAAACGGCGACAGGTTGATGAACGAGGGCGCGCGGACGTGATAGCGGTAGGGGTTGGGCTTGCCAGTCGAGATGACGTAGAAGCCCAACTCGCCCTTCGGGTTCTCCACCCGGCCGTAGCTCTCGCCGGCCGGCACACGCACCTGGTACTGCGGCTTGCCGGTCTGAATTTCGCCGCCGGGCAGCCCGCGCAGCGCTTGCTGCACGATCTTGAGGCTCTCGCGCATTTCGTCGATGCGGATCAGGTAACGATCGTAGACGTCGCCGTTGTAGCGCACGCAGACGTCCCAATCGAAGCGGTCGTAGATGCCGTACGGCTCGGCGCGGCGCACGTCGTAGGGCACGCCCGAGGCGCGCAGCACGGGGCCAGCGGTGCTGTAGGCAATGGCCTGCTCGGCCGGCAGCACGCCCACGCCGATGCAGCGCGAGCGGATGATCTCGTTGTTGGTCAGGTAGTTATCGAGCTCGTCGATCTTGCGCGGCAGGCGCTCGAAGGCCAGTTCGTTCAGGGTGCTCTCGACGCCGGCCGGCAGGTCGCGGGCCACGCCGCCGAAGCGCATGTAGTTGCACATCATGCGCGAGCCAGCGGTAGCCTCGAAAACGTCGAGGATCAACTCGCGCTCTTCGATGGCGTACAGGGCCGGGGTGAAGAAGGCGCCCAGGTCGTTGAGCAGGAAGCCGATGGCCCACAGGTGGTTGCAGATGCGGGTCAGCTCGACCATGAGCACGCGGATGTACTCAGCGCGCTCGGGGGCTTTGATGTTCATGAGCCGCTCGACCGCCTGCACATAGCCCCAGTTGTTGGCCATGCTAGAGAGGTAGTCGAGCCGGTCGGTGAACGGAATGTTCTGCAGGAAGGTGTTGCGCTCGCCGATTTGCTCGTGGTTGCGGTGCAAGTAGCCCATCACAGGCTCCAGGTCCACGATGGTTTCGCCGTCGAGCGTGGCGGCGATGCGGAACACGCCGTGGGTGCTGGGGTGCTGCGGGCCGAGGTTGACCGTGATGGTGTCGGTGTGCAGGCTGCCGGCCCCGGCGTCGGTGACCGAGCCTAGCCCGGCGTACAGGGCCTTATCGGCCTCGGGCGACCAGCCTTCGAGCGTGAAGCCGTCGGGGTACTTGACGTTGTGGCCGAAGGGGTTGTGCTCTTCGGCGCGGTAGACCGCCCCACCCGGCCAGCGTGACTCGAACGGCTTGAAGTCTTCTTCGAAGTACGGCTCTTTCCAGTCCTTGCGCATGGGGTGGCCCCAGAAGCCTTCCCACATGAGGATGCGCTTGAGGTTGGGGTGGCCGGTGAAGCGGATGCCGTACAGGTCCCAGGCTTCGCGCTCTTGCATGTCGGCGCCGGGGTAAACCGACACCAGCGAGGGCAGCACGGCGTTGTCGCGCGGGGTCTGCGACTTGAGCACCACGGCCGGGCCGCCGCTCATGCGGTAGAGATGGTAGACCATCTCCAGCTTGCCATCTTCGAGGTAGTCGACGGCGGTGGCGGAGGACAGGTAGTTGTAGCCGGCCTCGTCGCGCAGCTTGGTGGCGACCGCGACCAGTTGGTCCGGCGGCACCAGATAGCCGCTGTAGTTCTTGCGGGTATCCGGCGTCACCACGCCGGGAAATTCTTCGTCGAGCTTCACCTGGGTCGGGTCAACAGCCGGCGCAGTGGTCATAGCCTATTCCTTCGCGTGGGCGTGCTCACGGTCGGCGGTGAGGACCGTGTTGGTCAGGCCGCGGGCGGCGCGGTCGCGCAGCAGGGCGGCCTGGCGGGGATCGATGATGTCTGGCCCGAGGATCGGCACGGGGATCGGCTCGGACGCGCCCTTCTGATACCACGGCACGTTGCGGATGGACTGTGAGTCGATCTTCTTTTGGAGCGTCATCAGGCCGTGCAGCAGGGCCTGGGGGGTGGGCGGGCAGCCGGGCACGTAGACATCCACCGGCACGTACTTGTCAACGCCGGAGACGACGTTGTAGCCTTCTTTGAAGGGGCCGCCACCGCTGGCGCAGGCGCCCATGGCGAGCACGTACTTGGGCTCGGGCATCTGGTTGTACAGGCGCACGATCTGCGGCACCATCTTCTTGGTGACGGTGCCCGAGACGATCATGAGGTCGGCCTGACGGGCGGACGGGCGCATGACTTCCATGCCGAAGCGGCTGAGGTCGTAGCGGCTGGCGGCGGTGCAAATCATCTCGATCGCGCAGCAGGCCAGGCCGAACATCATCGGCCAGCAGGAGGAGCGCCGGCTCCAGTTATAAATTTTGTCGATGGTGGTTACAAAGATGTTGGACTCGATCTCATCGGGCACCATGAGATCAGACACCGGCTTTTCAGCCGCGTTGACGGCAAGCGTTGTCATAGGGGATGGGTCTCCTCGTACCACTCTTGATAGATGGCGGCCAAGAGGTCGTCGTTCGCCAACAGTGGGTCGTCCCGAAAATCTGGCAGGGCAACGACCCAATTATAAATCATGTTAAGCGTCACTTGGCCTAAATCGGCGTCGGGCTGCATGGCCCGCAGCCGGCGGGCGATGGCGTAAGCGCCGTCCCAATACAGGTCTTCTGTCAATGCTGTGACCAGGCCGCCGGTTGGGGGGAGAAGCCGGGGGCCAAAGTTGGTTTGTTATACTTTTCGCAATTACAGATGAAATTATACTTGCCGGATAGCGTTTGTCAAGAAAATGGGTAATAAAGTTAACGGGCATTTGACAAATGCCGCCTCCGCGTTACAATTGGGCTGGTCGATTGTACAAGAACGAGCAATGCACCGCACACGCACGCTGATTCTGGACTACCTGAAGGAACATGGCGAAGCCACGGTCGATGACCTGGCGGCCGTGCTTGACCTTACCTCGGTGACGGTGCGGCACCACCTGGACATCCTGCGCACCGAGGAGCTGGTGGCCGAGCCAGTGATCCGGCACCGCAACACGCCAGGGCGGCCGCAGTACAGCTACGCGCTGAAGCACTAAGCGGACGAGCACTTCCCGAAGAACTACTGCGATTTGGCGGCGAAACTGCTGGATGAGATGAAGGCCACCACCCCGCCCCAGATGGTGAATGTGATCTTCGAGGGGGTGGCGCAGCGGCTGGCGGCCGACGCGCCGGCGCTGGTGCCGGGCGAGCCGCTGGCCGACCGGCTGGAGCGCGCGGTGACGTACCTGAACGCGCAGGGCTACGTGGCCAAGTGGGAGCAGACCGAGCAAGGCTTTTGGCTGCACACGTGCAACTGCCCCTATCAGGCCATCGCCAGCCACAACCCAGAGTTGTGCGGCATGGACCTGGCGCTGGTGACCAACCTGCTGGGCGTGGCCCCGCAGCGCACCAGCCGCGTGGTCGAGGGCGCGAGCACTTGCGCCTACCTGCTGGCGGCTGAGCGCGTGGCGGCTTAGGGCAATAAAGTAGAATTGAGTCTCTCTTATTGACAGGCCGCGAGGCTTGGTTTAGAATTCGGACATCTGTGATCGGAAAGGATCGCAACATGGCCCTCAAAGAAATCGAATTGGTAGAGATGAACCCGCTGGTCGCTGAGGAAGAGCCCCTGCTCAACCTGCTGCCCGGCGCGGCTGACAAGATCCGCACGCTGTTGAGCGAACGCAACCTGCCCGAGCATGGGCTGCGCGTGTTTGTCTCCGGCGGCGGCTGCTCGGGGATGCAGTACGGCATGGCCATCGAGAAAGAGGCCGGCGAGTACGACAGCACCTTCGAGAGCAACGGCGTGAAGGTCTTCGTGGACCCAACTTCCATGATGTACCTGAGCGGCGCGACCGTGGACTATGTGGACAACATGATGGGCGGCGGCTTCCGCATCGAGAACCCGAACGCGGTCTCGACCTGCGGCTGCGGCCACTCCTTCCGCACCAGTGGCTCAGCGGCCGCCTCCGGCGACGGCTGCGGCCACCACTAAACCCACGCAGTTTCACCAGCACTTCGGCGCGGGTCGTGCGCCTGCCAGTGGCGCAGGTGCACGACCCGCGTTTGTGCTTGTGGCCCCAGCGGATAATCGCACCCATGCCTACGCGCTACTTCACGCTCGACCAAGCGAACGCCCTGCTGCCGACCGTGCGCCCGCTGGTGGCCGCGCTGCTCGACGCGCGCCAACGGATTGTGGACGCCCAGCCCGAGTTGTGGCCGGTGCTGCAAAAGGCGGTGGGCAACGGCGGCAGCGCCAAGGCCGGGGCCGTGCTGGCCGACTTTGAGATCGTGGACAAGAACGTCAAGGCCATCACCGCGCTGGGGCTGGAAATGAAAGACATCAACAGCGGCTTGATTGACTTTCTGGCCGAGCGCGACGGGCGCGACATTTACCTGTGCTGGCGCTACAACGAGCCCACGGTGGCCCACTGGCACGACCTAGAAGCGGGCTTTGCGGGCCGCAAACCGTTGGAATAGCGGTGGTTAACGGCCGGCTGGCGGGGATTGTCGAAGCGGGGAATTAGATTTAGGATCGCTGGATGCAGAAACTCTTTGGACCTAAAGTAAAACCGACCGGGGGTGAGCCGAGGCGGGTGTGGCTCGACCTGGGCGACCTGGGCGACCTGGTGAACCCATCTGGCCCGCATGAGCAGTGGCAAGACCACGGCCTGGGGCTGCTGCGCACCATCCTGCACCAAAACGGCGTGCTGACCGACCTGGCCTCGACCCGCGCCTGCACCACCTGGGACCAGGTAGCCAACAAGCTGCGCGGCTACGACATGCTGATGATGAACGTGCGCAGCTACACCTACCCGGTGGCCTACCGGGCGGCCAAGCTGTTCAAACAGTTGAACCCCAACGGCCTGGTGATCACGGGCGGCATGCACGCCACCGTGGCGCCCGACGAGATGGAAGCCGTGCCCGAGTTCGACAAGATTTGCAAGGGGCCGGGCGAGAACGTCATCGTGGACTTGCTGCGGAACCCCGGCAACTTTCCGCGGGTGTTCCTGGGGCAAGGCTCTAAGAGTATGGCCGAGTGGCCGATGATCGACCGGACGCTGTGGCCCAAGCCGGCGAGTTGGAAGCTGGCCCGCAAGTTCAATTGGCCGCTGGAGCCGGAGTGCGGCTGGGGGCCGCCGGCGGTGGTGACCATGCTGACCAGCCGGGTGTGCCCGTGGCAATGCGTGTTCTGCAATGAGAACTCGTACATCGCCAACATGGGCCGCCGCCCGGTGGAGATGGTGATTGACGAGCTGAACTTCCTCGACCGCAAATACGGGCCGGTGGGCTCAGTGGTCATCCACGACAGCATGTTCTTTCAGAACCCAAGCTGGCTGGAAGAGTGGATCGAGAAGTACCCGCGGCTGGCGCGCACGCCCTGGCCGTATTGGGCGGCGGGCCGGGCCGACACAGTGCGGCAGTGGCCCGACCTGTTCGAGGCGCTGATCCGCGAGACGAACTGGCGCACGGTGTCCATCGGCTTCGAGAGCGGCAGCGACCGCGTGCTGCGGCTGCTGAACAAAGAATGCACCGAGGAAGACAACTACTTCACCATTGACCTGCTGGACCGCATCGCCACCGACCTAGAGCGCCAGGGCAAGCCGGCGCCGGTGTTCTGGTCGAACATCATGTTGGGCATCCCCGGCGAGCAGCCCGAAGACGCCTTCAAGACCATGCGGATGCTGAAGTACATGCGGCGCGTGATGCCGTCGATTTCGTTCTACGCCCCCTACCCCGGCTCGGCGCTGGGTCATCAGTTGATCGCCGAGGGCAAGAGCCTGATGTCGAAGGACAACTACCACCGCTTCCCCGACGACGAGAAGGTGAAGGGCGTGGACTACAAGTTCTACCGCGAACTGCTGGCCGGCAAGTTCGACAGCGAAGTGAACAAGGGCCTGCCAGAAATGCAGCAGCGGCGCGAGGACTACATGGGCGCGCTGACGAAGGCGTAGGGGAGTAGGTGCGCCGATTAGACCGGCTGGTTTGAGGCGGTTTGGCGCGGGGAATGAGGTTTTGGTAGGGGGGACTAAGGGGACTAGGGCGACTAAAGGGCTACGCAGTATGAGCAGTTTCTCGAACCCACACTATATGTACTTGTTCAGCCTGAAGAACGGCAAGAAGCGCCTGGCCTATGGGCAGTCGCCCGAGGACGCGCTGACGATCTTGAGCTATCGGCTGACGCCAGAAGAGATGGACGAGATCATCAAAGATGATTTCGAGAAGATCAACCAGCGTAAGCTGCAAGAGCACGTGAGTGAGTTGGCGTAACGCGGCGGGGTGCGTTTTTGGGTCACACCAAGGTTGAGGGCGGTAGCCGCCCTCAACCTTTTCGATTAAACTGCCGCTATGACGATCCCCCTGCCCATCTCGCAAGTTAAGGTGTTGCTGGCGATGGCCGATGGTGGCACATTCAAAGTCCACCGCGACATGGATGGCCACAAGGACTTTGTGCTGCACGCGCTGGACGGCGCGACGACGCCAGTGGAGGCGGAGGTGGCCGCCGCGCTGGTGGAGGCGGGGCTGATTGACAGCAATAAGAAGTTCCCGGCGGCGACGTTCTGGCTAACCGAACGCGGCCGGGCGGTGGTGGCGGGGATGGGGGCGTACTTCGGCCACAGGTAGGCGGAGGGCTGGTGATAGCGCGGGTGAGATTCCTCACCCCGCTAAACACGCTTTGTAGCTACAAAGCCGCGAGCGGGGGTTCGGAATGACAGGTCAGAGGGGATGTTAGGTCGCGCGGACTGTACTACCGCCGCCCGCGGAAGACGGTGAGGATGCCGCCGAAGCCGCCCAGGACGAACAGCACGGTGATGAGGATGGCGGGCGGAAAGCCGCTGTTGATGACCACGCCCTGGGCGGGTAATAACGTGGGCCGAATTTCGGGCGCGGACGGCGTGAAGGTCGGCAGGCGGCCGGCGTCGGGGTTGGCGGTAGGCTGGTCAGTGGAGAGGATGGACCCAAAGTCGGGTGTAGTGGTCGGCGGCAGGGTGGGCGTCGGCGGCGGGAGGATGGTGGGGATGTTGGGGTCGTCGCCGATCACGCGCACCAGCTCGCGCGACACCCAGCCGGCGTTGTCCGGCCCGCCAAAGTAGACAATCTTGATCCAATCGCCGGCCGGAGTGCGGCCGATGATATCGCTGGTTTGGCCGGGGATCAATGAGCCTACCCGGTCAAAGACGGTGCCGGGGCCGGAGCGCACGGTCACGTCCTGAAAGATATCCACCCGCCAGGGCGAGGGCGTGGGGTTGCCGGCCTGGGGCGGCGGGGCAGCCAGCGCGGCAAACAGCCCAAAAACAGCCAGGAATACGTAAAATGCACGGCGGGCAGGCATGTCTGCCAGTATAACATCCCCTGGGCGATGTCGGCCAAACATCAGGCTGCGGGCTTGCACGGCGGCCAAGTGGGGTTATGATTCACGTAATCCAGGGGGAGAGGCGGAGCCAGATGAGCGAGCGAACCTACCACGGGAACATTGTGCCGGCCGACATGGCCACGGCGCTGGTGGCGGCCTTTAACCAGGGCAATTTGCGCTGCCAGCAGGTCGGCACCGGCGACAAGGTGATGGTGCAGATTGCCACGCGCGACTATGCGCAGAGCGGCGGGCGCACGGCGCTGGCAGTGACAATGCAAAAGGTGACGGACGGCGTGACGGTGAGCGTGGGCCAGGGCGAGTGGCTGGGGGTGGCGGCCTCGCTGGGCCAGACGGCGCTGGCGACGCTGCTGAACCCGTGGAACCTCATCAACCGGCTAGATGACATCGCGCAGGACCTCACCTCGCTGTCGCTGGAGACGAAGGTGTGGGAGGCGCTGGAGCGCTTTTCGCGCACGGCGCAGACGACCAAAACGATCTCGGCCCGGCTGACGACGGTGATGTGCCCGTATTGCTTGACGGCCAACCAACTGGGCGCGGCCAACTGTGAGAACTGCGGCGGGCCGCTGGGCGAGGCGCAGCCGGTGAGCTGCGGCAAATGCGGGAACGTGATGCCGCCCAAGAGCAAGTTCTGCTCGAACTGTGGCTCGGCCATCGGCTAGAAAAACCTTTGGCCGCGAATTTCACTAATCGCTTCGCGCGCAGTGGGGTGGGGGAGATAGAAGCCAGCGGTTGAGTCGGAGGGGTGGCGGGCTGCCACACAACAACGCCAGACGAAACCGCGCCGGTCAACGATGACTGGCGCGGTTTTGATTCGCACACACTTGGCCGCTCGCCCTAGTTAGCGGGCGGCGCGTCGGGGTCGGGGCGCTCTTGGAACTCGCCCGTTGCTTCCATATAGGCCCAGCCGGCCATGTCGGGCGGCACGAGGCCCAGTTGAGTGAGGATGGCCGAGATCTGCTCGCGGTGCTCGGTGGCGTGGTTGATGGCCTGCAGCAGCAAGGCGGCGACCGGGTACTCCACGATGACGCCTTGCCCGCGCTCCTGCACCAAGTCGCCGGCCTGGGCGGCCAGCGCCAACTGGAGGAATTCATCGCCCGACCAGCGCGCGGTCGCGCGCAGCAGGTCAAAACTCGGGTAGGGCTCCTCGGGCACGTACTCGGCGGGCCAGCGGTCGTTGATGCGGTGTATATAGTCCACCTCGCCACGGATGACGTGCAGCAGCGTGGACTTGATCGAGCCGTAGGTGCCGGAGTTGCCTTCGGCGGCGAACTGCTCGGTCGTCAGGCCTTCGCAATAGTCCAGCAGCTTGAGGTTGGCCCAAACATGGTGGTGGAAGAGCGTCGTCAGCACGGCGTGACCAGGGGTTTCGGGTGAGGGCATCAATGGGTTCCTTGTAGGCGGTCGGTTAACCAACAATCTCTGGTTCGGCGGCGCCGGCAGTGAGGAGGCGCAGCGCGGCCTCGTAGGTAGGCACGGCGCTCAGGCGGCTCAGCTCATGACCGAGCCACTCGGTGGGGCTTTCCAGGCGCAGCGGCATGACGCGCTCGGTTTGCAGGTCGGCCAGCCGCTGGTGAGTGACGGTGCAGGTCGAGCCGTGGCGGCTGACTTCAAACTGCGCGCCGTCGGCGGCGGTGAGTGTCACCCCGGCAAAGTAGCCGGCCGGGACCCCGGCGATGGAGGTGACCGGCAGGAAGCGCAACACCTGGCCGCCCTCAAACCGCAAGGCGTCGGGCGCACGCGCGGCCAGCTTCCAGCCCAGGCGCTCGGCCAGCCAGCCGGCAAACAACCCGGCCAGGCCGGTGGGGCCGGCCACATAGCGCACCTCGACCGTGCGGATCTGCTGCAGGTAGGGGCGCGTGGCGGCGGCGTCGAAGATTTGGGCGGTCTGGTAGCGCCACGGAGCCAGCCGCGCCCAGGCCAGGTCGCTGACGATGGGCAGGAAGTGCGGGTCGGCGATGGCCTTCTGCAAGGCGGCCAGCTCGCGGTTAAGCGCGGCGAAAGTGAATGAGTCGACGATCAGGCGGTCGAGCACGGGGGCCAGGTCGCGCAGCAGCGGGTGGGCCACCGGGCTGCCCTGCATCCACCACAGGAACGAGGGCAGGTTGGTGAGCAGCAGCGGCAGCACCGCGCCGGTGAGGCGGCGGGCGGCGGAGGGGCCGCCCGCCACGAGCGAAACCTGCTCGCCGCTGACGGCCGCCGCGCCGCCCGGCAGGGTGATGCAGGTGAGCGAAACGGCGGCGTTGAGCGCGGCGGGAGCGGCGGGGTTAAGCTCCAGCACGATGGTGCGGGCCGGCTGGCGCGGGCTGAGGCCGGTGGCAATGGCGCGCGCCTGGTCGGCAGCGGCGTGGTCGGGCGCGACGATGATGAGGGTGTGTAATAACGTGCGGCTGAGCGGCTGCTTGGCGCCGGCCTGGCGGTTGGCTTCGGCCTCGGCGCGCCACAGGGCGGTGAGTTCTTTCTCGATGGCGGTTGAGTCCATCGGGCGCGGCGCAACGCCCGGCCGGTTGACGGCGGCGGGCGCAGCAGCTAGGGCCGTGCTCGGCCCGGTCACAAGCGCCTCCAGCGGCGGCCGTCGGCCTCGATGAAGGCGTTGGCCTCGGCCGGGCCCCAGGTGCCGGCTTCGTAGGCGGGCAGCGCGGTGGCTTTGGCCTGCGCCCAGCCGTCGAGGAGGCGGTTGATGAAGGTCCAGGCGGCCTCGACCTCGTCGTCGCGCGTGAAGAGCGCCGCCTCGCCTAACATGCAGTCGAGGATCAGGCGCTCGTAGGCTTCAGGCGCGGGCACGCCAAACGAAGTGCCGTAGCGGAAGTCCATGTTGACCGGGCGCACCTGCACCGTGGCCCCCGGCAGTTTGGAGGTGAAGCGCAGCGAGATGCCCTCATCCGGCTGGATGTTGAGCACCAGCAGGTTGGGCTCGATGGCTTCGGCGTTGGCGCCGCGATCAAACAGCGACAGCGGCACCTGTTTGAACTGGATGGCGATCTCGGTGGAGCGCTTGGGCAGCGCCTTGCCCGAGCGCAGGTAGAAGGGCACGCCCGCCCAGCGCCAGCTATCGAGGTGGAGCTTGAGGGCCATGAAGGTCTCAGTGACCGAGGTGGGCGCAACGCCCTTCTCTTGGCGGTAGCCGGCCACCGGCTGGCCGCCGACGGTGCCGGCGGTGTACTGGCCGCGCACGACGCAGCGCGCCACATCCTGGGGGTTAATCGGCCGCAGGGCGCGCAGCACCTTGACCTTCTCATCGCGCACAGCGTTGCCATCGAAGGCGGCGGGCGGCTCCATGGCGACGAGCGTGAGCAGTTGCAGCATGTGGTTCTGGATCATGTCGCGGATGACGCCGGCGGTTTCGTAGTAACCGCCCCGCCCCTCCACGCCGACTGCCTCGGAGACGGTGATCTGCACATGGTCAATATAGTTGCGGTTCCACAAAGGCTCGAAGATGCCGTTGGCGAAGCGAAAGACCAGGATGTTCTGGACCGTCTCTTTGCCCAGGTAGTGGTCGATGCGGTAAATTTGCTCTTCGCGAAAGACGGTCTGGACGGTGCGGTTGAGGTCGAGGGCGGTCGCCAGGTCGCGGCCAAAGGGCTTCTCGATGATCACACGCACCCAGCCGCCGGCCGGGCTTTCGTTCAGGCCAGCCGCGCCAAGGTGCTGGAGGATGATGGGAAAATACTCGGGCGCGGTGGCGAGGTAGAACAGGCGGTTGCCGGCGGTGCCGCGCTCGGCGTCGAGCGTGTTTAGGGTTTCGGCTAGCTGCTGATAGGCGGCCGGGTCGTCGAAGTTGCCGGGGCAGTAGTGCAGCTTCTGTGCAAAGGACTCCCACACATCGGGCTGGGCGGGCTTGTTGCGCGAAAAGTTGTTAATGCCGTCGAGCATTTGCTGGCGGAATTCGTCGTCGGGGATGGGGCGGCGGGCAAAGCCGACGACGGCAAAGCTGTTTGGCAGCAGGCCCTCTAGCTCGAGGTTATAGAGGGCCGGCACGAGCTTGCGCTTGGTGAGGTCGCCGGAAGCGCCGAAGATGACGACGCTGTTGGGCTCGGGCATACGCTCGACTTGCAGACCTTCACGCAGCGGGTTGGAAGTGGCAGTGGCTACCATCGTGGCTCCTATACGGCGGGTCGGGGAATGCGGGGAGTATAGTACCGGGGAGGGTAAAAGGCGAAGGACGGACCTAACCCTCGGCCCCACCCCTGAAAAAGAAGGGGGTGCCTGCGTGATGAGTGGGCGAGGTAGTCGGACTCAGCGGTGGCGAAATTGCTGCCAAAGGTAGCTGGGCTCCAAGGCGGCAGCATTTGGTTTGAGGTGGTGCGATTCGCCAGCATCGGGAATACATTATAGAATAAATATTCTACTGGCAAGAGGCAATAACGGCCGGGCATCAACCGGTTTGATGACGCCCCCTGAGACGGAGTGAGGCTAATGGCTTTCAAGATCGCGATTATAGGAACGGGCCGGGTCGGCACGGCATTGGCGGGCGGCTGGCTGGCGGCGGGGCATGAGGTGACGTTTGGGGTGCGCGATGCGGGTAGCGACAAGGCGCAGGCGGCCTTGGCAAAGTTGCCAGCGGCGCGGGCCGCGGGGCTGGCGGAAGCGGCAGCCGGGGCCGCGGTGGTGGTGCTGGCGACGCCGTGGGCCGGGGCGCAGTCGGCGGTGGCGGCGGCGGGTGACCTGGGCGGCAAGGTGCTGGTGGATTGCACCAATGCCCTGGGGCCGGAGGGTGTGCTGTTCGGGCCGGCTTCGTCGGGCGCGGAGCAGATCGCCGGTTGGGTGGCCCGGGAGTACCCGGGCCTAGGGGCGCGGGTGGTCAAGGCCTTCAACACTATCGGAGCGGAGGTGATGGCAAACCCGCGCTACGGCGAGCGGCGGGCGGTGCTGCTGTATGCCGGGGACGATGCGGCGGCCAAAGCGACCGTGGCGACGTTGGCGGCGGACCTGGGCTTCGAGCCGCAGGACGCCGGCCCGCTGCGCGCGGCGCGGCTGCTGGAGCCGCTGGCGCTGGTCTGGATCAACCTGGCGCACGGTGCGCTGGGGCGCGAATTTGCGTTCGGGCTGCTGCGGCGCTGACGCGATGAACCTTAATGACCTGCGCCGCCACCGGCTGTATAGCCAACAACTGATCCAGCCGCGCTTCACCACGGCGGTGCAGGTGGTCGCGTGGCTGGGCGCGGTGCAGGCGCAGGACTACTTCGGGGCCAAGTGGGCGTTGGGCCAGCGCCTGCCGGGCGTGACGGATGCTGCGATTGACGCGGCCTTCAACGCCGGGGAGATCGTGCGCACCCACGCCATGCGGCCGACCTGGCACTTTGTGGCCCCGGCCGATGTGCGCTGGCTGCAAATGCTGACCGGGCCGCGCGTGCACATGCGCAATGGGCCGTACTACAAATCGGGCGGGCTAGACGAGGCGGCCTACAAGCGCGCGGCCAAAGTGTTTGAGCAGGAACTGCGCGACCACCAGTACAAAGACCGCAATCAGTTGGCCGCCGCACTGGCCGCCGCCGGCCTGGGGCGGACCAAGCTCGATTTGGCGCTGGTCGTGATGAAGGCCGAGCTGGAGGGGCTGTTGGTGAGCGGGCCGCGCGTGGGCAAGCAGTTCACCTATGCCCTGTTGGAGGAGCGCGTGCCGCCGGCCCCGGCCCTGAGCCGCGATGAGGCGTTGGCAACGCTGGTGAAGCGCTACTTCACCAGCCACGGCCCGGCCCAGGCGGCCGACTTCGCGACCTGGTCGGGCCTGACGCTGACCGACACGCGGCGCGGGCTGGAGATCGTGGGCGGGGCGCTGGAACGAGCGACGTTCGACGAGCAGACCTACTGGTTCGCCGCCGCCGATCCGCCGGCGCTGCCGAGCACCGTCTACCTGCTGCCCAACTATGACGAGGCCACGCTGGCCTACAAGGACCGCTCCGGACTCTCCGTGCCGGACCCGCTGGTCACCGTCACCGACCAGACGGTGCGCGACTACCCCCACTGCATCTTCACGGGCGGCGTGGTCACCGGACTGTGGAAGCGCACCACCGGCAAGACGACCGGCGTGACGCCGCTGTATTTGCAGATCCCCACCCCGGCCCAAGCGCGCGGCTGGCAGGCGGCCCTCCAACGCTACAGCGATTTTCTCGAAGCGCCAGTGGTCGAACTGCCGCCGCCAGACTAGCGCCGGACGGCCAGCGCGAGGTAGCGGTCGGGCGCGTCGTCGAGCGACAGCACCTGCCAGCCGGCCGTCGCGCACAGGCCGC
>JBBRZY010000041.1:0-13790 GCA_038252885.1 Anaerolineales bacterium
CCCGCCCACAGCCCAGCCCGCCAGTCAATCAGCTTCCGCGCGCGCACCGCCAGCCAACCTACATACGCCATCACGCCGATCAGCACCGGCCCAAAGAACACCACCGTCTGCTGCAAGCGCGTCGGCCAAATCAGGTTGGGCAAAATGCCGCCGGCCTGCGATTGAAAGGTCAGATAGAAGGGGAAGTACAGCAGCACGCTCAGCCCGGCCAGCCCGACTGCCAGCATCACCAGCCGCCCGGCCGCGCGCAGCAGCGCCGCCCAGCCGCCGCGCAGGCCAATGCCCGCCGCCAGCGCCGCGATGGTCAGAAACAGATAGATCGGGAAGTCCCAGGTGTTGAAGAACGACAGCCCGCCCAGCATCAGCGCCGCCAGCCCCAGCCGGATAAAAACAGCCGGTCGCCGCAGCGCCGTCAGGGTCAGCTCAAACGCGTCGTCGGCTGCGGGCTTTTCGTTTTCAAGCCCCCACAGCAGCCACGAGAGCGCCAGCCCAGTCGCCAGCACCACGAACGGCAGCGCCAGCACGTGCGGGTGCATGTCGCCCAAGATGAACGAGAAGGCCGGCATCTCGTCAATCGCCTCGGTCTCACCGCCGTTCAGGTTGCGGTCGTGCACCACCCGCGCGCCGTAGAACCAGTTGCCGCCCACGTCCCAGGTGAACTCAGGGCGGGCCGCCGGCGCGGGAATTTGGATCTGCTTGAGGTCCAGCCAGACCCACACGTTCACCCACTCGGCGCGCAGGCCGGGGAGGGTCTCGGCCAGCGGCAGCGCGGCCTTCTGCTCATTGTTCAGGTCGGCATGGATCGGGTCATCCGCGCCGTAGTAATAGCGCACGGCCCACACCTGGGCGTCGGGGAACATCCCGTTGACGTAGGCCAACTGCGCCACTCCATAGAAGTTGCCCGCCACCAGCACCAGCAGCGGCGCCAGCAGCGCGGGCGTGAAGGCCCGGCGCAGCGGCGGGGCGGGCGCGGCCCCGTGGCCGTTGGCGGCGTCGGCGGCAGGCCGCAGCGCCAACGCGATCAGGTTCTGCACCACGCTGTGCGCGGCGATGGCCGTCAGCCCAAACAACAGCGCCAGCCCCAGGTTGAACGCCACGGCCATATCGGTCGCGGTCACGCGCGCCAACGCGGCGATGAGCACATAGCCAAAGTAATAGTAGCTAATGGCGTGATCTGACAGCCAGGCGTCCTGCGGCGGGAAGGTGGGGCTGCGCAGGATGCTGTTGAGGAACATGTACTCCATCGGCTTCTCGGTGCCGTGGATGTCGGGGTTGTAGCTGCGCAGCCCGGCCATCAACAGGAAGGCCAGCAGGAACAGCACCTCCACGCCGATGACCACGCGGCTTTGCGCCCGCAGCCAGTCGCGCAGCTCGCCCCAGCGGGCGCGGCCCAACCAGGCCCAGCCCAGCCCGCCCACCACTGCCCCCGCGAACAAGATGCCGCCCACGTCGTTGCGCAGGAAGCCGAGCGACCCCAGCAGCCAGAAGACGTAGCCCACCAGCAGCAGCCCCAGCGGGCGCGCCAAGGCATAGCCCCGGTCGGGCAAGCGCCGGAACAGCACATAGGTGATCGGCAGCGCCGCCAACCCGGCGACCGCCACCGCCACATACCAGGCGATAAAACCTAATCCACCAGACGACATGAGGGAAAAGTGTCCCGAAAGGCGGGCGTAGACGTGCGCGCTGACCCGACTTACTTATACACGGCCGGGCCGCGATTTGCTGGTTGGCCCGGTTTTACCGGCTGACCAACGGCGTGCCGGCCAGCGCGTAGATGATGACGCCGGGGTTTTGGTACACAATCGTCAGCGCGCCGCGCGAGACCAGCACATCGAACTTATCCAGGCCGCCGCTGGCGAGGTAGTAGGCCTGTTCCATCGGCCCCACGATCACAAAGCGCGCGTCGTACTTGTTCAGGAAGGCCAGCGCCTCGTCGGGGTTGGTGGTGGTGTAGAAATTCGTCACCTCCACGCCGCGCTGCGTGATGAACTCGGTTGGGATCGCGCCGTTGTGCTGGCGCGTGTGATAGTCCCAGCCGACCACATCTGGCAGGCCGGTGTTCCAGGCATAGCGGCTCGACATCTTATACAGGTCGAACGACTGGGCCTCCACGATCACGGGCGAGCCGATCACGTTGTCTTGCAGCCAGCGGATGGCGTCATGGTCGTAGGTCAGCGGCAAGAAGCCGTCGTGGTCGCAGTAGGCGCTCCACGTCATATAGTCCAGGCCGTATAGGCTGTGCGGCTGTTCGTTCTCGGGCATCCCGCGATCGTAGGGCAGCACCATGCCGGGGATGGCGGCGCAGCCCTGCTCGGCCAGCTCGGTCACGTGGTAGGCCGGGAAGCGGTCGCGCACCTTGGCGGCGGTGGCCGTCACGGTGTACAGCGCGGCCGCCGAGCCTAAGATCATCAGCAGGCTAATCCAGGCCGTGCGCCAGCGGGGCCGCCACTCGGGCAGGCTGCCCCACACCCAGGCCAGGGCCGCGCCACCCGCCACGCTAAACAGCACCCACACCTGAATGTAAAACTTGAAGATGGTGTTCATCCGGTCGGTGGAGAGCGTAAAGAACTCCACAAAGACCGTCACCGCCAGCGCCGTGCCCAGCAGGAACAGCACCACCCGTTTCGAGAGCGACATAGCGTCGCCACGCCGCAGCAACAGCAGCCCGGCCCAGGCCATCAGCGGCAGCGCAATGACCGCCATCGGCCGCTCGAACACCACCCACACGGCCGCCACCGCCCCCACCAGCACCAGCGCCCCCAGCGCCGCAATTGGCAGCCATTCGTTGGCGGTGTTCAGCACCGTGGCGGGCGTCTCGGCCAGCCAGCGGCGCGTCTCCCACAGCAGGAAGGTCGTCAGGATAAAGAGGAACAGCCCGTGGATGTAGAGATAGGCCGCGATGGGGATGGAGTGACCTTCCCAGCGCTTGACCTCGCTGTACGCCGCGGCAAAATACTGGTCAAAGGGATGGTAGAAAATTAGCTCCAGCACCAGCAGCAGCGCCACGCGCCAGGCGATGGAAAACAGCAGCGCGCGTGACAGCTTAGGCTGCCGCGCCCACTCGCCCGCAATGACCGCCAGCGCGCCCAGCGCCAGGAAGAGCGGATAGTCCCAGGTGTTGGTCGCGCGCGCCAACCCGAGCGCCAGCCCGCCGATGACCCACACTGCCCCCCACTCTAGCCAGCGCCGCTTGGGCGCCTCGACCCGCGCCGCCAGCAGATAGCTCACCGCCCAGGCCAGCGCCAACAGCGTGAACGGCATGTCGAGCATATGCGCGTGCAGGTCGGCGTATAAGAACGTGAAGAACGGGAACTCGGTGATCTCTTGCTCGTGCTCAGGCAGCAGGCTGGTCACAATGCGCGACGCATCCCAGTACCACGAGTCGCTGCCGACCGGCAGCGTGCTCTGGCCCGACACCACGCGCCAAAAGCCGTTGACGGTGGCAGTGAAGTCGTTGTCACCAAAGGCTGAGTTAGTGAGCGCCGCATGGTCGGCCGCGCGGCGGAAGCCATTGGCAAAGGTATAGACCTGCGCCAGATTGCCCAGCACCACCACCAGCAAGGCCGCGGCGATGCCGGCCACATAGGGGTTCGGCCCGCTGCGCCGCCGCACCACCAGCACCGGCGCGGGGGCCGGCGTGATTGGCGCGGGCAAAGGCTCTGGCATTGGCACCGGCGGCAGCATAATCGGCGGGTCCAACTGCGCCGCTGTCGCCGCCCACTGGTCGTCCACCGCCATCAGGGCGGGGTCGCCGCCAGCCATCACCTCGGGAACTAACACAACCTCTGTTTCGACTTGAGTCCCCTGAGTCCCCCGAGTCCCTTGAGTCCCTAGCTCTATCGTCCCCTGCCCGTCCGTCCCTTGCGGCTCCGCCCGGCCCTTCTCCTTGCTCGCCGCCACCAGGTTGTAGGCCACGCCAAAGGCGTTGCCGCCCACCAGCGAGAACAGCATCGGCAAGATCAGGTTGTAGGCAAAGGCCGGCACGATGCCCAGCAGCTTGGTCGGGATGGCGGCGATGACGAAGCCGTAGTAATAGTAGTTGAGCATGTAGCCCGCCAGCCACGGGCTGTAGGGCGGGAAAAACTCGCTCTTGAGCACGGCGTTGAAGAACGAGAAGACCATCGGCTTCTCGCCGCCCTTGGAGGGGTGCCACAGATCGGGGTTGCCCAGCCGGATGAACAGGTCGAAGGCAAACAGCGTCAGCCCCACCACCTCGACCGCGATGATGTAGCGGCGGTTGGCGCGCACGAAGGCGTTGATCTCTGCCCGCCGCCGCCAATAGATGAAGCCCGAGATGGCCGCCAGCGCCAGGAAGCCCAGCGCCACTGAGCCTTGCGTGAACGGCAGCACCTTAAAGCTGCCCGCCATCCACACCAACCAGGTGACCACCAGCAGCGCCAGCGTCTTCGCCAGCGCGTAGCCGCGATCTGGCAGGCCCGAGAAAGTCACAAACGCCAGCGGCATCGCCAGCCAGCCCATGACCAGCATCAGCAGATACCACCCGAACACGCCCAAGAACTCGTAGCGGTTGAGCAGCCCGTTGAAGTCGAACATGCTGCTCCACGTGCCGCCCGCCCGCAAGATGGCTAGCAGGTCACTCGGCAGCCGCAGGGCTGTGGGCGTCTCGGTGGCCGGCACCGGGCCGAGGTTCACCACCGTGCTCAAATCAATCTGGTCGAGGATGGCCTGCGCCTTGGCCAAATCAAAGTCGGGGCGCTTCTGGAAGATCCAGACCGGCGCGTGGTCGTACACGCTGAAGGCCTCTTCGGCCGCCAGCAGGTTGTCGTTGAGCGGGAAGTTCGGCCCCGGCGGCGGGTTGGCCGGGGCGCGGCCAAAGGCAAAGGTGCCGGCCTCGGCTGAGAATTGCAGCGGCCCAATCACAAGCGGAGCCTGGAAGCTCGCCACCAGATCGAAGCCCAGCGAGCCGTCGAACAACGACCGATAGTACAGGATCGTCATTGGGTAGGTGGCGGGGATGCGCGTGCTGGCCCACAGCCGGCGCTGGCTGGGGATGACGATGTAGGCCGACTGGGCGATGTCGTCCAAGATCATCTGCTTCTTGTTGCCGTCGTCTACCCAGTGCATGTCCATGGTGACGCCGCGATAGAGGCCGCCGAACGGGTCGTAGTTGTCCCAGCGCACCGGCACCGGCTCGTCCCAGTTCTCGTTCGTCATCGCAATGTTGTGCAGCTTCACCGGCCCGCCGCTGACGACCGTCGCCAGCACGTAGTAGGTGGTGTTGCCCGTCAGCGCGGCCGGCCCCAGCGGCATGCTAAACGTCGCGCCGCCGTCGGAGCCGCCGCCGATGAGCAGGTCGCCCTCGGCCAGCACCTGGCTGCCGTTCGGGTCGGCCGCCAGCACAATGTGCAGCGTGGCGTCGGCCTCCGGCGTAAACGGACTCCAGGCCTTGGCCACCGTGAAGGCCGTCAGCGTGCTGGTGTAGTGCGCCGTAAACTGCGCCCGGTACGGCTGATCCGCGGAGATCGTCAGCCCGTCTTGAATGGGGATCAGCTCAGTCGTCGGGCCGTCGGCCGTCTCGACCGACAGCGTGAACGGTGCGGGCACGTGCTCGTACAGCCAGCGCGTCGCCGCCAAACGTGTGTTGAGGTTGCGGTAGATGCTGGTGTAGCCCCAGGCCCAGCCGAGGGTGCCGAGCAGCACCACCGCGCCCACGATGACGGATGCCCACCGGAAGAACTGGGGACTAAAGGGTCTAAAGCGTCTAAGGGGCGTCTGCGGTCGCCCGGTTGGTTCTACCGCGGCCTCGGACTCTAATAATTCGCTAGTCCCTTTAGACCCCTTAGACCCTTCTCCAAGCCGGCCCGCATAATACTCATTCCCCTTCTTCCACAGCGCCACCACCGCCCAGGCCGCAAACAGCGCCATGAACGGATAGATCGGCAGGAAGTAACGGATCGACTTGACCCAGCGCGTGCCCATGAACAGAAAGTAGCCGCCGGCCCAGGTCAGCGGCAGCGCGTGCTTCTTCCAGCTCTCGTCGTCGCTCGATTTAAATGTTAGCCAGGTGGCCCACAGCAACCCGGCCCAGGCCGTCAGCCCCAGCGGCAGCCCCATGCCCCACACCACCATGTTCACAAACGGGAACACCAGCGCCGTCCGGTCGGTCCACTGCTCGGCCGGCGGACCACCGCCCACGCCGCTGCTCTCGACCTGGGCCACCCCCATGCTGTCGAGCCACTCCTGGTTGGGCTGGAGCGTCAGCAGCGTGGTGTCGCCGGTCTTGGCGCGGAACGTCATCGGCTGCGTCACGCGGAAGGTTAGGAAGGCCACCACCCCGGCCAGCGCCAGCCGCAGCATGGCGTCGGTCAGCAGCGCGCCTCGGTCGCGGTCCTGGCGCTGCCACTGGGCGGCGTAGGCCACCACGGCCGCCACCACCACCTCGGCCGCCAGCGGCGCCAGGTTCACGCGTGAGGCCAGCGCCATGCCAAAGAACACGCCAAACAGCGCGTACCACAACCAGGTGTGGCTATACCTGAAGTGCTGCCGCAGCCCGGCCACCGAGAAGCTCCCCCCCGGCAAGCGCTCCGGCTGCACCAAACTCAGGCCGGCCGCAGTGACGCGGGCGCGCGGCCGGTCGGTGGCGATGCGCACGGCCGCGTACATGCTCAGCACCGTGAAGAGCGTGCCGAAGTTGTCGGCCGTCATAAAGTGCGACTGTTGAATCTGCATCACGGCCAGCGCGCTCAGTGCGCCCGCCATCAGGCCGACGCGCAGGCTGTAGAGCCGCATCCCAATCAAGATGATGACCAGCACCGCCAGCGTATCGGCCAGCGCCGACAGGCTGCGACCCATCAGCCGCAGTTCATCGTAGCCGGTGTTGTCGGTCGCCTCGGCCGCCAGGCGGATGAGGGTAATCGGCCATTGGCCCCAGCGCATGCGGTTGTCGGGGGCGGGGAACTCAGCGCTTGGCTGAATGGGGTTACCGTCAATGTCGTACTTCTGATACGGGCTGAGGGGCGACAGGCGGGTGTTTAAGTAGTCGCCCAGCGTGTCGGGCAGCCGCAGTTGCGAGATCGTGTTGGTCAGGCCGTATTCGTCGGGGTGCAGCGCCGCGCCCTGGTTCCAGTCACGCCACGCAAAGCGGAATCCCACGCCAATGACGATCAGCGCGATCAGTCCGAGATCGAGAGCCAGCGTCCACGGCGACATCTGCCGCCGCGCCGCCAAAGCCGCGCGCAGCGGCGAGACAGCCGGCACCGAGGCAGCCACCGGCGCGGGCATCCCTTCGGCCGGCGGGGTCGGTTCCCTCACTGGCTCGCTCGGCCTGCCGCCGTCTAAATTCTCTGGTTCAGCCTGTTCAGATTCAGCCATTGCCATCCACTTCGTCCAGCGCCGTAGCCACTACGCCGCCTGGCTATTGCCAAGCTGGCCCACCCTTTTACTTAGCGCAGCATCGCTTTCGTTTTTCGCGGCCCTACTCCCGGGGCAATGTGCGCTCGTCCAAATCAACCGTGCCGGGCACACTGAAGAGCAAGTAGTCATGCCCCGCATCCCGCGCCGACTTGCGCAGCGTCAGCGTGCCGGTCGGCCAATATTGCCGGGCGGCAGCGATGCAGTCTTGCCCCTGTGGGTGCATCACTATCAGCAGGGGGCGCGGATCGGCCGCCAATCTGACCCAGTCGTCGGGCCGGGTAGGATCCAACACCTGCTCCCAGCCCACCTGCCCGGCGTAAATGCCCACGGCGCGCGTGTCGACCCAATACGGGTGCAGGCACATCCAGGCCCGATCATACGCGCCAACGGACTGCGCATAATCGCGCACCACTGCGCCGATCTCCGACGCATTCTCGGCCGAGCCAATGTACTGCGCTGGGTACTGGCGGAAGTACATATCGCTGTTGACCGAGAACACCCCGACCATCAGCACCCCCACCATCACCCGCCCGGCCCACAGCCCGCGCCGGCCCGGCCACACCGCCCGCAGCCGCTTCCACAGCAGCCACAGCGGGTAAGCCGTCAGAATGAATATGACCGGGATCGCGCCGCCGGCGCGCACCACCGACGGGTTCTCATTGGGGAAGGCGATGCTCAAGGTGGAAGGCAGCAGCAGCACCGGGATGATGATGAGCAGCAGCGCCGCCATTCGGTCGCGCCGCAGAATGGCGCGCGCCGCCACAAAGGCCGCGCCGAGCACCAGCAGCGCCCCGCTGATGAAGTCGAGCGACGGCTTACCAGGCAGGGTGTTGACCCACACCTGATCGCCCACCCAGTTGAACATCCGCAGGGCGTTCCAGTTGTTCTGGAGGAAGATTTGCACCACCGACCCCGCCACGGCATGCTCTTCGTTCGTCAGGCGCGTGAGCGAGCGATACCAAAAGATGTTGTCGGGCGAGATGGCGTAGCGATACAGCGGCAGGAAGACAATGAAGGTGGTGGCGAACATGAGCAGCGCGTTGGCGAACAACTGCCGGCGCGAGTGGCCCGGCGGCGGCCACAGCAAGAACAGCCCCACCGCCACCGCCACCACCACCGGCAGCACGCGGATGGTGCTGTAGCCGTACAGCCCGGCCCCCATAAACAGCCCGGCGATCAAAAAGTCGTTGCGGGTGCCGCGCCGCAGCCCGCGCAGCAAGAACAACAGCGTCGGCCCCACGAACAGCGGCGTCAGCGGGAAGCGCAGCCCCACCCGGCTGATGGTCGTCGCCCAAAAACTCATGCCGGCCAACAGCATGGCCCACAGGCCGAAGTTCTCGTCTTCCAACTCGCGCCCAATCAGGTAAATGAAGGGCAGCAGCACAAACCCGGCAATCGCCCCGGTGAGCTTAAGCGTCAGGTGGCTGACGCCGGTGTCAAAGAGCTTGATCAACAGCGCCGCAAAATAGAACTGCAGCGGCTCGCGGCCGGTGTTGCGCTCGAAGAAAACCGGGTGCTTGCCGTTCAGGATGTCGTTGACGTCGAGCAGTTTTTCCACATGGTCCGACGTCATCTCAGGCGGGATGGCGTCGAGCTGCGCGAAGCGGAAGTACGCGCCGACGGCCAGCACGATCAGGAAGATCAGCGCCAACCGGCTCAGCGGCACGGCCACACCGCGCGTCTCAATCAGCGTGTTCAGCCGCGCCCAGCCGCGCCGCGCGAGCTCGGCCGGGGGCGCGGGCCATTCCCACAGCGCCGCCAGCCAGAGCACCACGCTCAGCCACCAACTGATGACCCCCGGCCAGCGGAAGGTGTTGTCGCTGGCGGCGAAGAAGCCATACGCCGCCAACAGCAGCGCCGCGCCCACCAGCCACCAGCGGAAGTTCAGCCGGCTCTCCACCTCGACCGCGATCGGCCGGGCCACCCCGAGCAGCCGGTCATACCAGACCACCGCGCCGAACAGCAGCGTGCCCAGGGCCAGCATGGTCACGCCCGCCGGCACGTTGGGCGACTTCGCCAGCAGCAGCGATTGGCCCGCCACCGCCAGCAGCAGGGCCGTTGGCAGCCGCAGGCCGGCCAGCAGCTTGATGACTTGCGCCCGGTCAAACAGCGGCTCGCGCTCAGCCAGCGGCCGGTCGGCCACCGTGGCCGCGTAGGCGCCCAAGTCTAGCCCCGGCATGGCCGCGGCCACGGCATTGCTGCCGCGCACCGCCAGCCCCCCAAAGAACAGCGCCAGCGCCACCAGCAAGACGAAAATCGCGCCTGCATCGGGCTGGCCGGCGGAGATTAAGATCGCCCCGCCCCACACGGCCACCAACGCCGCCAGGCCAAAGCGCAGCACGCGCTGATAGCGCGGCTGGCCTAAGGTGAAGTTCAGCCAGTCAAGGAGTGAAGGAGTGGGCGGCATCGGGTTGGGGTTAGGTCCGGCCCAGTCCATCTGGGCCAATGGTGGGCTATTTTACCAGCGGGCCTTCAATCTTGCGCGCAATGAAGAACAGGTAGGCGCCCTGGGTCGGCAGCGGTTCCTCGTAATAGCGGCGCAGCAGCCGCTCGGTGAGGGCCAGGTTGGCCCGATTGGGAGCCAGCACCCAGCGGCCAGTGAGGGTGTGGGCGATGGCGGCCGGCAGGCCAAAGTAGTGACCCCACTCCAGCGCCCGCAGGGCTGGCCGCGAAAAGTAGTACCAGTGGCGCTCCAGCCGCATGCCGGCCGCCGCCAGCCGCGCCCGCCAGACCTCCGGGCCGTCGCAATGGTGGTGGCGCGAAATGCGGTTGAAGAAGGTCTCGTATTGCTCCGCCAGCCCGCGCAGGCCCAGCCGCCGCAACCCGCCAGAGATTGAGAGGAAGCTCAGGAAGTAGTCGCTCGGCACGCAGAAGATGAAGGGCGCGCCCGGTTGCAGCACCCGCGCCACCTCGGCCAGCACCGGCTCGAGCACCGGAATGTGCTCCAACACCGAGTTGCTCATGGCGCTGGCGAAGTGGTCGGTGGCAAACGGCAGCCCCCCGCCCTCGGCCTGCACCAGCAGTTGGTAGGCCGCTCGGCGCAGGCGGGCGGCCTCGCGCAGCGGCGGCGTCCACGGGTCTACGCCCACGGTCAGCGGGTGGTCAAACGCCACCGAGGCGAAGTGCGCGTCGCCGCTGCCCAGGTCGAGCACCGGCTCCGGCAGCGGTAGGTCTTGGTAGAAGCGCGCTTCCACCGCCCGCAGCAGCCCGCGAAAGGCCGGCAACTCTTTCAGGTTGCGCCACAGCAGATCGTCTTTAGCGTCAGTTGCCATCAGGCCTTGCCTCTGGCCCGCAGCAGGCCGGTGAAGATTTCTTCGTAGCGCGCGGCGTTGGTGGCCGGCGCAAACATCGCGGCAATCGGGGCGCGCGGCTTCACGTAGTCGGCTCGGTGCGCCACCACTTCGATAATCGCCTCCGCCAGCGCCGCCGCGTCTTTGGGCGGGGCGGTGCGGCCCATGCCCGTCATCTGGGTCGGCATGCGCACGCCCGGCAGCGCGCTAGCGACGGTCGGCGTGCCGCACAGCGCCGCCTCGACCTGCACCAACCCAAACGTCTCGGTGTTGTTGATGCTGGGCAGCACGTGGATGTCGCAGCAGCTAAAGAACACCGCCACTTCCTCGGCGTTCAGCGTCCCCAAGAACTCGTACCGCTCGCGGTGCTGCGCGATCAACTGTTCCATCCGGCGCAGGTAGTCGGCTTCGCCAATGGCCTCGCGCGGGCCGGCGTGCAGCACCCGCGCGCCGGGGTAGCGCGCCAAAATCTTGGGCAGCGCTTCCAGCAAATACTCCACGCCCTTCTCAGCCGCCACCCGCCCCAGCATCCCAATCACCGGCCCCGTGCCGTCCAGGTGGTGGGCGGCCTTGAAGGCCTGAATGGCCTCCGGCTTCGGCACCGGGATTTCCACCGGCGGATTGACGACCACCACCTTCTTTGGATACTTCGACAGGTAGCGCGAGTGCTTGGCGAAGTCGGCGGTGTAGGCCACCACCACATCGGCCAGTTGGGCGGCCATGTCGTTGCCCAGGTCTGACACGTTCTGCGCCAGCCAGTTGACCAGCGACTTGGGCAAGATCAGGTCCGAGTGGTAGGTCAGCACCACCGGCTTGCCGAACAGCCGCCCGCGCGCCGCGATGCCGGTGGCGTCGAGTTGCGGCAGGTGCAGGTTCACCACATCGTACTGCGGCACCAGCCGCGTGGCCTGCCAGCCAATGGTCGGCATGATCACGCCCTTGCTCACCCGCAGCGCCACCGGCACGCGCCGGACGTCCACGCCGTCCATCTGCTCGTGGCGCGGCAGTTTGGGGTCGAATTGCGAGGTCAGCATGGTCACGCTGTGGCCGCGCGCCACCAGCGCCTTCGCCAGCCGCTCGGCGTAGATGGTCAGGCCCGACACGTGCGGGCGGTAATAGGTCAGCCCCATCAGCACTTTCATGGGCTGGGGGTGGCCGGTTCAGAGGCGGGCGGCGGCGTGGGCGGCGGGGTCTTGTCGGCGCGGCTGAGCAGCGCTTGGGCCGAGCGCGCCAGGTGGCTGAACGTCTCGCCCTCGCGCCCCAGTGCCAGGCTGCCGAGCAGCGAGGTCAATGCAATTTGTTGGAAGTGGAAGCTCAGGCCAAAGCTCAAGGCGCGGCTGTTGTCTACCGCGAACACCAACAGGATGGCGACCACCACGGCCTCGAACAGCCCGATCCCGCCCGGCAGCGCCGGCACCGCGCCGCCCAGCGCCACCACGGTCAGCACGATAAAGGCCATGGGGATGCTGGCCGTTGGCACAAAGGCCCGTAGCAGGAACCAGGTGCCGATCGCGGCCACCATCCACGCCACCATCGACCAAGCGGCGGCGGCTAGGGCGCGGCGTGGGTCTTCCAGCACCGACAGCCCGCTCAAGAAGGAGGCCAGCCGCGCTTCCATGCGCTCGGGGTGCAGCCAGCGCCAGTTCAAGCGGTCGAGCACGCGCCGCGCCAGCCGCACCAGCGCCACCCGCTGGCGAACGACGATGATAAGGCCCACCAGGCCGACCGCGCCCAGCGCCAGCGAGCTGGCGGCCACCTGCCAGGCCCACGGCAGCCCGGTGCCGAAGGGCAGGAACGCGATCAGCAGCGACACCGCCATGACCAGGTCGATGATGCGCTCGACCACCACCGACGAGAGCGCCTGATAGGCCGTCACCTGCCCGCCCCGGCTGATGAGGTAGGCCCGGCCCACCTCGCCCAGCCGCAGCGGCAGGAAGTTGTTGAGCAAATAGCCTTCGTTCATGGCGTCAAACACGCGCTTGTAGGGCACACGCCGGTCGAGGATCACCTGCCAACTGGCGGCGCGGGCATACAGCCCCGCCCAACTGAGGAGGATCGAGGGGATGAAGAACCAATAGTTGGCCTCGCGCAGCGCCTGGCCCATGAGATTCAAATCGGCCCCGCGAAAGGCCAGGGCCAGGGCGAGCAGGCTGACGACCAGCCCAATGCCAATCTGGGCGGTCTTACGCACGCGGTTTACTTTCCATAATTAGGCGCGATTATAACATGCAGGATTTGCGGGGCTTGGTGGCCGAATGCCCTCAACAGTTACTCTTCAATCGGAGTAAGTCAGGCACGAGGCCGCGCCCGTGCAGGCGGTGAGATTCCTCACCCCGCCATTAGCGTAATGTTGCTACAAGTCAGCGAGCGGGGCTTCGGAATGACAGGTTGGAGAGAATTGGTCAGTCAGGAGGCCAGGTGCAAACAGGCGCTCAGTCCCATGCGGCCCTGCCCCACCCGCCCCCATGCCCCTATCATGTCGAACCCCGCCTCAGGACGTTGGCTCTGGCGCAACCTTGGGGCGGGTGATCGCGAAGCACCCCTTTGGGGGAAATCTCACCCGTGGCCCAACACCAAGCTGGATTGTACGGCGCCGCCGCCCGCTTACTCCACCCCCGCCTCGTCCGACGACAGCGCATCCTTCGGCACGCGGATTTCTTCGTGGTACGAGCGTTCGGTGTTCACGGTCCACACGTCGTGCTGCTCGCCCAGCAAGTTGCGCACCGCCAGCATCGCCGTCAGCATCGAATGGTCTTGATTGTTGTACTTGTGCAGGCCGTTGCGGCCCACCGTTTGCAGGTTGCTGAACCCGGCCAGGTAGTCCTTGATCGTCCCCAAAAAGCCGGCGTAGGTGCCGTTGTAGACCGGGTAGGCCTTAAGCTGGCGCACCACCGTGCCATCAATCACCTCGCTCGACTTCACCAGGCCAATGGCGTCCATCTCTTTGCGCCCCAGCGCAATCAAGTCAGCGTCACTCATGCCCCAGACCGCGTCGCCCTCGGTGCAAAAATACTCCAGCCCCAGCGCCGAGGTGGTCGGGTCGGGCACCATGTCTGGGCTCCAGTTCTTGAAGTTCTGCACCCGCCCCACCTGCACCCCCGGCTCATGAATGTAAATCCAGTTGTC
>JBBRZY010000042.1:0-13637 GCA_038252885.1 Anaerolineales bacterium
CTACGCACTCATTCGCGCATCAATTGCGCCACCCGCTCAACACGATTTCGATGGGCGTGCAGTACATCGCGGAATTCTTGCCACAGACCGACCCCGACGTAACCGAGAAGCTGACCACCATCCAATCAGAGTGCGTGCGGCTGTCAGACATGATGAAAGATATGCTCTCGTGGGCCAAGCCGGTGCACCCGGTGCTGTCGCCGACGCAAATCGAAGACAACATGCGCAAGCTGCTGGCCCGCTTTGGCACGAAGATCGCGCGCCGCAACGTCCGCCTGAGCTTTACGGCCGCCGACGGGCTGCCGGCGGTGATGGCCGATGCGCGGTTGCTGGAGCAGGTTTTCGACAACCTGGTGGACAACGCGCTCCAGGCTATGCCCGCCGGCGGCCTACTGATGGTGACGGTGACGACCGAGCGCCGGCCGGGCGGGCGCGTGGTGGCGGTGAAGATCGCCGACAACGGCCCCGGTATCTCAGAAGAAGCCCAACGCAAAGTCTTTGACCCGTATTTCACCACCAAGCCCGACGGCACTGGTCTGGGCCTGGCAATCTCGAAGCGGTTAATCACTGTGCACCACGGCGCCATCGGCGTCGAGAGCTACCCCGGCACGGGCACGATCTTCACGGTAACCCTGCCCGCCCATATCGACAGCCAAATTGACGAGGCCCCCCGCCTATGAGCGCGACAGTTCTGTTGGTCGAAGACGACGCCAATGCCCGTTCGTTTATGGTGCCGTTCCTCAAGAAGGATGGCTATGAAGTGCGCGAGGCCGAAACCCTGGCCGCCGCGCACACCGTGCTAGACCGCAGCGAGGCCGACATCGTGATCTTAGATGTCGAGCTGCCTGACGGCTATGGCCCAAGCCTGATGGACCGCATCAACCGCGAGATGCCGGGGCTGCCCGTGATCGTGGTGACCGGGTTCGGCGACATTGAAATGGCCGTCAAGGCTATGCAGTCGGGCGCGCGCGATTTCATCCAGAAGCCGGTGGACATGACGCGCCTTCTGAAGGCAGTCAAGAAAGCGGTCGAAGTGGTGGAGTTGATGCGCGAGCTCAACCACCTGCGCGTGGCCCGCAGTCCAATGACCAATTGGGTGCTGGGTGACACGCCGACTATGAAGCGCCTGGAACACGACCTGCGCAAGGTGGCGCCCTCCAACGCGACGGTCCTTATCACAGGCGAGAGTGGCACTGGCAAAGAAGTGATCGCGGGGGCGGTGCACAAGCTGTCGCCGCGCGCTGACAAGCCGTGGGTGCCGGTAAATTGCGCCAACTTCACCGAAACACTGCTGGATTCGGAGCTATTTGGCTACGAGGCCGGCTCGTTCACGGGCGCGACCAAGCGCAAGGAAGGCTTGTTTGTGACGGCCAACGGCGGCACGCTGTTCTTGGACGAAATCTCAACCATGCGGCCCGAGCTGCAAGCCAAGCTCCTGCGCGTGCTGGAAGACAAAGCTATTCGCCGCATCGGCGGCAACACCGAGACCAAGGTGGACGTGCGGATCGTAGCGGCCACGAACAGGAGCCTGCCGGAGATGGTGGCGGCCAAGACGTTCCGCGAAGACCTGTACCACCGTCTGAACGTCGTGGAACTGTTCCTGCCGGCGCTGCGCGAGCGCAAGGACGACATTGCGGCCCTCGTAGGGTTCTTCATCCAACGCTACAACCGCGAGATGGGCCGCAACGTGCAGGGCGTTGGCCCACTGGTGATGGACGCGCTGACGGCGCACGAGTGGCCGGGGAACATCCGCCAACTGCGCAACGCCATCGAGCGCGCGATGGTGTTCTGCGACGGCGACACACTGGAGATTGGACACTTTGCGCCGGACCTGGTCGGCGCGTTCAATGTGCCGACGGGGATGAAAAGGGGATGAAGGAGAACCGGAAGTAAGGCGGGCGATGCTGCGCTAGCAATCGGGCCCAAGCAAGGGGTCTATGGGAATTAAAGAGTTTTAGCGCCAAGTTGGGAAAGGCATGGGTTCGGTGGGCAAGTATGGGTGGATGTGTTTGGAGGGCCGGTCGGCTGTGCTGACCGGCCCTTTTTGATTCTGGGCGGGTCAGGTGAGCCCCATTCATATACGCAGGCGCGGCACACTTCTTGCACTAATCACCTCGACGGAACACGCGTCGCTCAATCGCTCGGATGCCTGCCTTGGAGGTGCTGCTATGTCTGAACTGCTTACGCCCACTAACCTGCGCCTATTGATGGGCCTGACCTTTTTCCCAGTTGGCCTGGCGGCGATTATCGCCGGCCTGATTATCTTGATCGCCGGGCCATACCGCCAGGAGGCCAAAATCCTGGCGCAACAGTCGGCCAAGATCAGCCAGAAGGGGCTCACCGGCGACATCTCGCTGGTCACGCAATCGGCGACAGCGCTGGTCGACAGCGTCAATAACCTGATCCGCACGTCCTCCGGCAACGCGGTGGTGCTCATCATCGTGGGCATCCTGTCGGAATTGGCGGCCTATTGGCTGCTGATTCTCCATCGCTAAATCACACTTGCCCGGCCGCTCGCCCGCGCTGCCCGTTCACCCTGGAGTTGCCATGTCTGCCTCAATGACGTCTCGTCTGATGGCCGAATTACCCGAAGCCCTGTGGTCCGAGGGGGTGCGCCGCCTGCGCCGCCTGCCGATGCTGCACGACCTGGCGCAGAACGACGAAGTGCGGCTGGCGTTCGTGGCGCAAGCCAAGCGCTACGTCGCGCCGCGCGCCTCGGCCAAGGGGCTGGGCGGCGCGGCGCTGGGGGGCGAGGCGGCCGCCTGGCAGCCGGGGCCGTTGGCGCTGGCGGCGTATGGCGTGCGGCATCCCGAATGCGGGGACGACGCGGAGAGCTGGCTAATCGGCGCTGGGCGCGAGAAACTGGCGGCAGCATATGCCACCCTGACCACGACCGGCGCGACACTCCAGCCCGTGGACGAAGCCGTTCCGGCGGCGTTGGCCCTGCGCCTGCGCATGGCCGCCACCGGCGATTGGGCCGCGCTGGCGGTCGAGGCGACGGCCGATGCCGACCGCTGGCGGCTGCCGCTGCAACTGCTGTGGGGCCTGTGGGCCGGCGACCGCGAGGGCTTGTTCGCGGCCTTGCTGCGAGCTAACCCGGCGGGTGCGGGGCTGGCGGCGGATTGTTTGGTGGTTAACCTGGCTCCGGCCGAGATCGCCGAGTTCGTGGCGCGGCTGGGGCTGGACGCGCCCTACGGCAACTGGCTGGCCTTCGCGCAAACGCTGGAGGCGGCGGGTGAACCGGAAGCGGCCCGATTGGTGCTGCGGCCACGGGCTTCGGCAGCGGCGGCCGGCGCGAAGGACCTGCCGCCGGCCTGGAACCCGCTGGAACTCAACTTGAGCTTTGAACTGGAACGGTCGCTGCTGGTGGCCGCGACGGACGACTTCCTCCTGGCCCACCCGGTGCTGACCGCCGCCTGGACACAATTGCGGCAACTGCGGGCTACGGTGGCCGGGCACATCGGCCGGCTGGCGCTGGCGGCGGGCGACCTGGTAGTAGCCAACATGGGCTATGCCGATGCCTTTGCCGAGCGGCCAGAAGAGTTAAGCTTCCGCGTGGGGCTGGCGCAGGTGTTGACCAAGCTGGGCCGCGCCGATGAAGCGCTAGGGCTGCTGGCGGGCCAGGCCGACGCGACCGCGCAAGCTGCTTCCGCCGAAGCCTACCTGGCGAGCGGGCAGACCGAGAACGCTCGCGAAACGCTGAAGGGCGTACTGCTAGACGAGGCTACCGACGCGGAGGTTCTGACCAGCACGGCACACATGCTGGCTGACCTAGACGAACATGCGCTGGCCGCCCTGCACTTGCAGCGCGCCGCGCGGCTGGCCCGCACCGATTCCAGCAAGCAACTGGCCGCCGCGAAGGTGCTGTTGAACCAGGCCCTGCCCGAAGCCGCGACCGAGTTCGCCCTTGAAGCAGCGGCACTAGCCCCGCAGACCGCCGAAGCGCGTGAGACGCTGGGCCACGTGCTGCTGGCTACTCATCAGCCTGCGGCAGCCGTATCACACTTCCAGGCGGCAGTGGCGGCGGATGCCACGCGGCTGCCGGCGGCGTTGGGGCTGGCCGAGGCCGCATTGGCAGCGCATCAGCCCGAGCTGGCGGGCGAGGCGGCCGGTAGCGTGCTATTCGCGCTGGGTCCGACCGATCAACTGACGGCGGAGCAAGTGCAGATGGTGGGCACGGCGCACACCTTAGTTGGGCAGGCGCTGTCGCTCCAAAACCAAGAAGACATGGCCTTTGAACACTTCCGGCGCGCGTCGGCCATCGTGCCAAACGCGCCTGAGCCGTGGCGGGCGATGGCGGCCCACTTCGTCCGCCAGGCTGACGCGGGGCAGGCGCTGGCGACGCTGGAGGCCGGGCGGCAGGCGCTGACCGTCATCGCGTCGCCGTCGGCCGCGCCGCTACTTTCTGACCTGGCCGAACAGTACGTCAGCGCGGGCCGGCTGACCGAGGCCATCCTGGCGTTACGGGAGGCGACGGCGGCGGATGCCAAAACGGCCCCGAATCATCGCCGGCTGGGCACGCTGTTGCGGCGGCAAGGCTCGCTTGACGAAGCCGTGGAATGTCTGCGGGAGGCATTAGCGCTCCAGCCCGGGGACGGCGAGGCGCATTACGAACTAGCCCAGGCGTTGGAGAAGCTCGGCCAGCCAGATGAGGCTTGGTCAGCCTTCCAGCAAGCGACGCTGGCGCGGCCGGCGCAGCCCGATCCATATTTGGACCTCGGCCGCATCACGCTGGCGCAGGTGCGCAAGGGTGTCATAGGCGCGTCGCCGCTGCAGGCGATTGCCGCGCTGCGGGCCGCGCTAGAACGCGCGCCGCAGTTGGCCGAAGCGCACGGGCTGCTGGCCCAGGCTCAGCAGTTGGCCGGCGACCCCGCCAGCGCACTCGACAGCTATCAGCACGCGCTGCACATTGCGCCAAACCGCACTGACTGGTCGCTGGGGCTGGGGCAAGTGTGCCTCGACCTGCGCCGGCCCGAAATCGCAATTGCGGCCCTGCACGACGCGCTGGAGCACGCGCCCGACAGCCCGGCAGTGCACACCGCCCAGGCGCACGCCTACGCGCTGAGCGGCTTGTGGCCCGAAGCCCGCCGCGCCGCCGAAGCCGCCCTGCGGCTGGAACCGGAGAACCCGCACACTGTGCGCCAATTGGCCGAAGCGGCCGCCCACCTGGGCGACAATGGCGCGGCCTTGGCCGCCTGGCGGCAGGCGGTGGCGCTGAACCCGCGCGACGCCGACATGCAGGTACGCTTCGCGCGCTGCCTGCTCGACCTGGCGCAAGTGGACGAGGCGCGCGGCGTGTTCGCGCAGGCGCTGGCGATCGCGCCGGACGACGCGGCCATCCACCATGCCGCCGGCATCGCCTACATGGAACTCGGCGAGACGCAGCAAGCGTATGACATCGCGGCGCAGGCGGTGGCGCTGTCACCCCACACGGCCGAGTATCAGGCCACGTTCGGAAAGGTGGCCAGCCGCGTCCAGAAGTTCGACACCGCCCATGCGGCTTACGTCCAAGCAGCCGAGATGGATGATGGCCGGCAGCGGCCAACGTATTTGCGCGAGGCCGGCGAGGCCCTGTGGGCGATGAACCGGTTGGCCGCCGCCGTGGCGCTGTGGCAGCGGGCGCTGACGCTCAACCCAACCGACCAGGCGCTGCGCGCGCGGTTGGGTCTGGCGCAATTTCAATTGGGGCAGTATCCCGATGCGCTGGAGCTGTTGGAGGCTGCGTTGCGGCAGAACCCGCGCGATGGCGCCCTGGCGCGGGAGGCCGCCCGCGCCGCGTTGGCGCTGGACAAGCTGGAACACGCCGCCGAGCTGCTGCAAGGCGCGATTGACCTGAACCCCGGCGACGCCGAGGCCCGCCATATGCTGGGCCAAGTGCGCGAGCGCCAGGGCGACGCCGAGAGTGCGCTGAACCTGTATCGCCAGGCGGCGCGCGTGAACCCCGGCGAGGGCCGCTACCTGGCGGCCGCTGCCGCGACCCTGGCTGCCACGGGCAAACTGGCCGAAGCCGTGGGCGTAGTCGAGAACGCGCTGCGCATCAGCCCGGACAGCGCCGAAGTTCAGTCACAGGCGGGCGAGTTGTACCTGCGCGCTCGCCGCCCGGCGGAGGCCGTGCACGCCTTCCAACAGGTGGTGCTGGGTCGGCAGGCCGACGGTGACGCGCACTTGGCGCTGGCGCGCGCCCTTGTGATTGCAGCGGAGAGCGACGAGCGCAGCACGCGGGCCGACCTGGCCCCCTCGCGCAACACGCAAGACCCGCACGGCGAGATCGTGGGCGCGCTGCAGCAAGCGGCGGCGCTGGCGGCCGACCCGGTTTCGGTGCGCTACTGGCTGGGCCGCGCCAAGACCGTGGCGGGCGATCCGCGCGAGGCGCAGCGGCTGCTCGAGTCAGTGGTGGCGGCGAACGTGACCGCGCCGGCGACCAACGCCAAGGGACTGCCCGCGCCCGCGCCAGTGAACGAACGGCCCTTGGCCGACCTGTATCGGTCGCTGGGAGCGGCGCTGCGCAAGTCCGGCCAAACGGATCGGGCACGCGAGTCGCTGCAAGCCGCTTTGCAACAGGGAACTGACTCGGCGCTGACGTTGGTCGAGCTGGGCTTGACCGAACTGGGCGCGGGCGACCGGGCCTCGGCGCTGGGCCACTTCAAGCGGGCGGTGGCGGCCGCGCCAGACTTTGCGCTCGGTCACTACCATCTGGGCGAGACACTGCTAGCGGCTGGCGAGCCACTAGAGGCCGCCACGGTGCTGCAGCGGGCTTTGGCGCTCCAGCCGAACAGCGCGGCCTGGCATCACCGGCTGGCGCGGGTGCACCTAGCCCTGTACGACGGCGGCGAGTCGGCTTCGGCCGCCACGGCGCTGGGCCACTTGCAGCGCGCGACCGAATTGGAACCGGAGAATGCCACTTATGCGGCTGACCTGGCGCGCGCTTTGGTGCGCGATGGCGACCTGGCTGCGGCCGTAACTCACTTTGAGCGCGCCACGGCGGCGCACACGACCGACGGCCAGTTGTGGACCGAGCGCGGTCAGGCCCACCTGCTGCTGCACGACTACGGGAAGGCTTCCGACTGCTTTGCGCACGCGCTCGACCTGGCCCCCGCCAACGCGGCGGCCTTGCTGGGCGGGGCGCGCGTGAGCTATGCACAGGGCCATCTGGCCGACGCGGCCTCAAAGGCCGAAGCGGCGGTGCGCGCCACGCCGGACGACGCGCAGGCGCTGATCTGCGTGGCCGATGTCGCCAGCGCGCGCGGCGACAACACGACGGCCGAAAAGAACTACATCGCGGCGACGGCCAAGGCCGTGCGCCCGGCCCCGGCCCTGTTGGCCCTGGGCCGGCTGTATGCTCAGCAGCAGAAGTGGGAGAAGGCGCTAGCCGCGCTCGAACGCGCCGCGACCAGCGACCCAACCTCCGATGAAATCTTTGCGGCGCTGGGCGAGGTGCATGCCGCCTCGGGCAATCACACCCTGGCGACCAAGGCCTTCCGCGAGGCCACGCGCATTGCCCCACGCCGGGCCGCGCACTTGCTGCGGTTGGGCCGCGCCTGCCGCGCGCAGGGCCAGCTTGACCAGGCTTTGTCGCATCTAATGCAGGCGCGTGATCTCGCCCCGACCGACGACGAAGTCCTGCGCGAGATCGGGCAGGTGTTCGACCAGCGCAAGCAATTCGATCGGGCGCTGGAGATGTACAAACACGCCATTGAGGTCTCGCCCAAATCGGCCATGAACTACACGCGGGCCGGTGTGGCGCTGCGGAACTTGAAGTCAATCCCTGAAGCCAAGGTGGCGCTCGAGCGCGCGGTACTGCTCGACCCGAAGAACCTGGAGGCTACCAAGCAGCTCGCGGTGGTGAGCGCGATGAGCCTGGTGCAGACGGGAACGAGGTCGGCGGCGCCAGCGGCTTAGTCCTCTCATAGCGAGAGGATTTTGTCACGAAATATCACGAATGAGAGCGCCGATCGACAATCGTCCATCGGCGCTCTTGTGTTGACACGACTTGATCGCCCCACCCCCCTGACTCCTCGCAGTTTGGTAGCACTCTTTTTCTCTATCTTTCTTCTTTGCCCTTCTCCCCTGGCACAGCTCTTGCACTAACTCTGGCAAGAGACCAACACATGAATCGTTCAGACCTCCTTCAACTGCTCGACGCCGGACTCGCAGCCGGCCAACCCGTATATGTGCGCCAGGCAGCGCAGCGCTATTTGATGGATTGGCCGGGCGACCTGGCCGTGCAGTTGGCCTTAGCCCGCGCCTACGCCGCTGAGGGCCGTGCGCACACCGCCGTGGATGTGCTGGCGACGATCGTGGCCGCCGATCCGGAGGCCGCCGCGGCACACCGGCTGCTGGCCGACCAACTGCGCGTGCTGAACCTGCCCAACGAAGCCGCGACGGCTGAAGCCTCGGCCCACGTGCTAGACGGCCAGGGCCGCAAGGGCGCCCTGCCCGATTGGGCCCTGAGCGCGCGCGCCGCCTACTTGGCCGACCACATCGGCGATTGGGATACGGCCACGCGCGAAGCGCAGATGGCCTTGCGGTCCGCGCCGACGCTGGCGTTGACGTCGCTCCTCGCGGTGGCGGGCGCGTGGCACGCGGGCCGGCTCGACCAAGCGCAGCCGATGGTCGCGGGCTTTCACGCGCGCTGGCCGGAAGTGGTGGCCTTTCAATTGTGCCTGGCCGAGTGCTTGCTGGCGGCCGCCAATCAGCAGCGGGCGATTGCGCTGCTGCACGACGCCGCCGCTAAAGACGTGGGTGGCCAGGTGGTCGTGCGCCATTGGGGCCGCAACCATCCCTACCGTGCCTTGTGGGAGAACGCCGCCGCGCCGACGCTGCCCGGCCCCTTGCCGGCCGAGCTGATGGCGATGTTGGGTCTCAATCAAATCGCGGCGACGAACAACGGCAACGGGGCCAAGAACGCGTCGGGCCAGGCCGAAGAGTTGGCCGCCATTCAGGCCAAGCTCGACGAGCTGGCCGCGCGGCTGCCGAGCGCCACGGCGGTTAAGCAGCGGTTGCAGCACCTCAAACGCAAAGACGCCACGCTTGAGCCGCCGGCGCCCTTGATGCACTACATCTTCCTGTCGAGCCGCACGCGCCTGACGCAAGTGTACGGTGCGGCCGGCTTCAGCCGCGTGGACGCCGCCCTGCGCCGCGCGGGAGGGCTGATCCTCAAGCAGACCAGTATGAAGACGGCGGTGCTGTACGTGGACGACCCGGCCGCGCTGTCGCCGTTTGGCCTGCGACCGGCCAACCCGACCAATGCCTGGGACGTGAAGACGCTGGTCGGCAAACTGGCCGGGCGCATCAAGGCCGGCGGCGGCACGCTGGGCGCGCTGCTGATCGTGGGCGGGCCGGACATTATCCCGTTCCACCTGCTGCCGAACCCGACCGACGACGCCGACGCAGACATTCCCTCGGACAACCCGTACGCCACGGCCGACGACAACTACTTTGTGCCAGAGTGGCCCATCGGGCGGCTGCCCACCGGCACCGGCACCGACCCCGCGCCGCTACTGGACCAGATCACGCATCTGGGCGGCAGCCGGCCCGCCAGCAACAACAGCGGCTACAGCGACTGGCTGCAGCGCTTGCAATTCTGGCTTCAGGAGCTATATCGGCATCGCTCGCGCACACGCAGCTTTGGCTACTCGGCCAACGTCTGGCGCAACGCCTCAGCGGCGGTGTATCACCAAATCGGTGACCCCAAAGACTTGCTGACCTGCCCGCCGTTGGACGCCAACGCCCTGCCTCTCGAAGGTCTAGCCCCCAGCCGGCTGTCGTACTTCAACCTGCACGGCATCGAGGACGGACCGGAGTGGTACGGCCAGCGCAGCTTCGATGACCCCGGCACGCTGCCGGAGTACCCAATCGCGCTGCGGCCGGCGGACGTGTCGAACCACGGCCGCGCACCGGTGGTGGTTTTCTCGGAGGCGTGCTACGGCGCCAACGTGATCGGCAAGGGGCCGGACGAGGCCCTGTGCCTCAAGTTCCTGGCCTCCGGCTCGCGGGTGGTGGTTGGCTCAACCAAAATCGCCTACGGCTCGGTGACCACGCCGCTGGTGGGGGCCGACTTGCTCGGGCGCTACTTCTGGCAGAACCTGACCAACGGCGTGCCTGCGGGCGAGGCCTTGCGGCGCGCGAAGCTGCAAATGGCGCAGGAGATGCAGAGCCGCCAGGGCTTCCTCGACGGTGAAGACCAGAAGACGCTGATTGCCTTCATCCTATATGGCGACCCGCTCGCGACCGCGCCCGAAGCCGGGCTAGCCGCCAAGCGCATCCACGCCCCTGTGCGGCTGGCGAAGACCCCGGCCGCCACACCGACCGTGTGTGACAAAACCGTAACGGCCGGCGCGGGCCGGCTGGCCGCCAGCGAGATCACGCCGGAGATGGTGTCACAGATTAAAACCGCCGTGGCGCGCTATCTGCCGGGGATGCAGGACGCCCACATGCAGTTTGCGCACACCCATAGCGGCTGCCTGGGTACCGATCACAATTGCCCCACGGCCCAGTTGGCGCGCGGCGGGCAAACCAAAAGCAGCATTAAGCACAACGCCACCACTGTTGTCACACTGTCCAAGTCCATTCGGTCCAGCGCGCGGCTGCACCCGCACTACGCGCGGATAACGCTCGACGCCTCGGGCGCGGTCATCAAAGTCGCCGTGTCACGCTAGTCAATCGTCAACTCAAGGGTATCGCTATGACCTCACTCGGCTTTCACTACTTTCCCGACGAAGCCCACTACCGCCGGGCCGACCTGCAAGCCTGGCTGCCCGAATTGGTGGCGCTGGAGGCCAAGTGGCTGACGCTCATCGGCTCGCTGACGCGGGCCGTGCCGGAGGCCTTTGTGAAGGGGCTGATGGATGCCGGCATCGAGCCCATCATCCACATCCCGGCAGTGCCGACCAAGCGCGACCCCAAGGGCGTAACCGCCACGACCTTGAGCGGGCTGTTCAAGACCTATGCGCGCTGGGGCGTGCGGTTTGTGGTGGCGTTCTCCGAGCCGAACATGCGCGCCGCCTGGGCGCCGAGCGATTGGGGCCAGGCCAGCCTGGTGGAGCGCTTCTTAGACTTGGCGTTGCCGCTGCTGGAGGCCCAGCACGAGGCGGGTTTGCAGCCGGTGTTTCCGGCGCTGCGGGCCGGCGGGGATTATTGGGACACGGCCTTTCTCGAAGCGGCCCTGGACGGCATCCAGAAGCGCGGCAAGCTAGCGTTGGGCCAGACCTTGACCTTTGCCGCCAACTTGTGGACCTACAACCGGCCGCTGAACTGGGGCCAGGGTGGGCTAAAGCGCTGGCCGGCGACGCGCCCGTATCTGACGCCGCCCGGCTCGCAGGACCAGCGCGGCTTCCGGTTGTTCGACTGGTACGACGAGATCATCCGGGCGCAGCTGGGGACGACGCGGCCGATCTTGGCGCTGGCCGGCGGGCCGACGATTGGTGACCAAACCGACCCGGCTTTCCTCGTTGTAGACGATTTGCGGCACGCTTCTTGCATTCAAGAGATGGCACAGGCGCTTGACGGCGGCCGATTGCCGGAGCACTTGCTGAATGTGAACTTGTGGTTATTGGCCGCGCCGGCCGGCAGCCCATTTGCGGGTGAAGCCTACTACCGGCCAGATGGCACCACTCTGACCGCGGTCGAAGCCCTGAAACAATTGGCTGGGCCGGGCCAGCGCGCCGCGCACCGCCGGGTGGATGAGAGCAAGGGCCTGGCGCATGACCAGGTGGAGAACGCCGGGCCGAAGAGCCTGCGCCACTACGTGCTGCTGCCCACGTTTGAGTGGGGCGTGTCGGAGTGGCATTGGGTGGCGGCCCTGGCGTACGTGAAGGCGCACCGGCCGGCGTGTGGTTTCTCGCCCGACGAGGCGCGGCAAGCGCAGCGCGTGACGATTGTGGGCAACGAGCAAGGCATCAGCGCCGCCATCGAAGCTGACCTGCGACAGGCCGGCTGCACGGTGGAGCGGCTGAACCTGCCCCACCCCACTGAACAACCAGATTTAGCGGCGACGATCTAGGCAATAGGAGACACGACCATGGACGCTCCCAAGACGACGACGATCAAGATTATGGGCCTGGGCGGCGGCGGCTCGAATGCCGTGGACCGCATGATCGAGCTGGGTCTGGAGGGCGTGGAGTTCATCGCCGCCAACACCGACGCGCAGGCGCTGAGCAAGAGCCAAGCGCCGACCAAAATTCAGCTTGGCCCGAATCTCACGCGTGGCCTGGGCGCCGGCGCCAAGCCCGACGTCGGCGAAGAGGCCGCGAACGAAAGCCGCCAGGAGATCGCCGAAGCCTTGAAGGGCGCAGACTTGGTGTTCCTCACCGCCGGCATGGGCGGCGGCACCGGCAGCGGCGCAATTGCGGTCGCGGCCGAGGTGGCCCGCTCGCTGGGTGCGCTGACCGTGGCCGTGGTGACCTTGCCATTTACGTTTGAGGCCACGCGCCGGCAGCAGAATGCCACCGCCAGCGTCGCCAAGCTACGCGCCAACTGCGATACGCTGGTGACGGTGCCGAACGACAAGCTGCTCGGGCTGCTGCCCAAGACCACCACCTTCGAGTTGGCACTGCGCGTGGCCGACGAAGTGCTGCACCAGGGCGTGCAGGGCATCACCGAGCTGATCACCAAGCCCGGGCTGATCAACATGGACTTCGCCAACATTCGCGCGTTGATGGAAGTGGCCGGGCCGAGCATGATGGCGATCGGCCAAGGCTCGGGCGAGGGCAAGGCCGTGAAGGCCGTGCGCCAGGCGCTGGCGATGCCGCTGCTCGACCTCAAGTCCACCAGCAACGCGGCCGGGGTGCTGGTGCACTTCACCGGCGGCGACGACCTCAGCCTGTACGAAGTCAGCCAGGCCGCCAACGAGATCACCCAGGTCGCGCCTAGCGCCGAGGTCATTCTGGGCGCGACGATTGATCCGCAGTACACCGGCCGCACTCAGGTCATCCTGGTGGTGACCGGCATCGAGACCGGGCCGATTGACGCCCTGCGCCCAGACTATGTGTTCCGCCGGCCGGTGTCGGCCGAGCGCCCGCCTGAGCCGGCCGCCGTGGCCGCCCAGCCCGTCAGCGCCCCCGCCCATGCGCATATGGCGACGGCTCTGTTCACCAAGGCCGTGGCCGATCAGTCCTGGGTGGTCGCCGATGCGCCGCCCGCTGCGCCGATCATCGAATCGCGCAACCCGGTCCCAGTCGTCAGCCCGACCCAGAACTCGCTCGACGAGCCGGCCTTCCTGCGCCGCCGTCGCAGCCAGAGCGCCGGCCAGCCTGAGATGGAGGGCAGCCACTAAATGTCACTCTCCACCACGCAGATTGACACTATCAGCCGGCAGATCTACCGCCAGTTCCCCGAGGTCAGCAACACGACGCCGATGGTGCAGGACCAGCCGGGGGCCAAAGCCCTCAGCGGCGGCAGCGACCGCTACCTGCTCACCTTTCGCGGGCGCGGCCAGGGGCCGGGCGGACAAACCATCAATCGCATCGTCCGGGTCGTCGCCGATGACCGCGGCAAAGTTATCAAGGTCAGCACGTCGCGCTAGGCGCGAAGGGAATGTTCATGGTCAATTACGCGGGTCGCCCACAGTCCACGTCGATATCAGAACAAGCCAGCATCTTGTGGTGGCGCACCGTCATCGTCGTCACACAGTGGCTGAA
>JBBRZY010000043.1:0-13604 GCA_038252885.1 Anaerolineales bacterium
CAGCCCAGGCGTGGCCGTGTAGTAAGTCAGGATGCGGTCGGCGATCTCGTAGCCCGAGGTCTTGCGCAGGTCTTGCAGCCGCCGCACGATCTCGCGCGCCTGGCCCTCGGCCCGCAGCTCCGGCGTCAGCGTGGTATCCAGCGCCACCACCGCGCCGCCACCTGCCCCATCACTGTTGGGGTCGGCCGCCACCGCGAAGCCCGCGCGGGGCAGGGGGGTGATCAGCACCTCCTCCCCGGTCAGGGTCGCCGCCTCGCCGCCTTCGAGCGTCAGGTCCACGCCGCCCCCGGCCCGCAGCGCTGCCACCGCCGTGTTCGGGTCCACGCCCGCCAGCGCCGCGCGCACCGCCGGGAAGCGCAGACCGAACTTCGGGCCGAGCAGCTTGTTGTTGGGTAATAACTTGTATGTCACCAGCTCGGCCTCGTTGCTGGCCAGTTCCACCGCCTTCACATTCAGCTCGTCCGCTACCAACTCCTTCATGCGCATCAGGCCGTCTTGCTGCTCCGGCGCGATGACCACCACCGCCCGCGCCAGCGGCTGGCGCACCTTCAGGTTGTTGCTGGCGCGCGTGCCGTGCCCCAGCGTCACCACCACCCGCGCCGCCGCCATGTCGCCCAGCAGGGTCGCGTCGGCCCAGCCCGGCTTGACTGTCGGCCAGTCGCTGTGGTGCACACTCTCCGGCGCATCCTGATCCACGCTGCGCACCAGGTTCTGGTACAGCGTCTCGGCCACGAACGGGATGATCGGCGCCACCAGCTTGGTCAGCGTCACCAGCACTTCGTACAGCGTGGCGTAGGCCGCCTGCTTGTCGCTGTCCACTTCCGAGCGCCAAAACCGCCGCCGCGACCGGCGCACGTACCAGTTGCTCAGGTCGTCCAGAAACTTCTCCACCGGCGCGGTCGCCTTGCCCGCTTGGAAGGCCTCCAGCGCCCCGGTCACCTCGGCCACCAGCTCGCCCAGCCGCGCCAGGATCCACTTATCCAGCAGGCTCAACTCGGCCCCGGCCGCCTGCCCTAGGTTTGTTGGGGCTCCGATTTCGCTCGGCTGCCAGCGGTCCAGGTTGGCGTAGGTCACGAAGAAGTTGTAGGTGTTCCACAGCGGCAGGAAGAACCGCTTGGTGGTCTCCTTGGCCAGCTTGGGGCCGAACAGCATGTCGGCCTCATAGCGCTGGCCGGCGAACATCCAGCGCATCACGTCCGCGCCGATCTCGTTCGCCGCCTCGTTTAACTCGATCGAGTTGCCCCAGCTCTTGTGCATCGGCCGGCCGTCCTCGCCCAGCAGCGTGGCGAAGCCCAAGATCGTCTTGGCCGCCGGTTTGTTCTCCAGCGCCGCCGCCATGACCAGGAACGAGTAGAACCAGTTGCGGAACTGGCCTGGGAAGCTCTCGGTGATGAAGTCGGCCGGGAACCACTTGCGCCAGAAGTCCATGTCTTGCCCATAGCGCAGCGTCGACATGCCCACGATGCCGGCATCTAGCCACGGGTTGCCCACGTCGGCGATGCGGCCGGTCAGGCTGCCGCACTTCGGGCAGTTGATCTTCACCGCGTCGATGTACGGTCGGTGCGGCGTGTGGCCGTCAAACTTCTCCCAGCCTTCCACCGCCCGCGCCTCTAGTTCCTCGCGGCTGCCCAGCACCTCGAAGTGCCCGCACGCCTGGCACTCCCAGATCGGCAGCGCCAGCCCCCAGTAGCGCTTCTTCGAGATCATCCAGTCGTGCATGTTCTTCAGCCAGTCCAACTCGCGGTCGCGCCCGAACTCAGGGATCCACTGGATCTGGTTGGTGATGTCCATCAGCGGCTGCCGCAGACCGTCCATGCTGATGAACCACTCATCCACCAGCCGGAACACCAGCGGCGTCTGGCAGCGCCAGCACTGCGGGTAGCGGTGGGTGTACTGGTCCAGCCGGTAGAACCGCCCGCTGGCCTTCAGCGCCGCCACGATCTCATCGGTCACCTCGGTCACGTGCTGGCCGGTCAGGTGCTCAAAGCCTTCGATGTAGCGCCCGTTCTCATCCAGCGGCGCGACCACCGGCAGGTGATATTCCTTATGCAGTTGGTAGTCTTCTGCGCCGCAGCCCGGCGCGATGTGCACGATGCCCGTGCCCTCCGTCTCGCCGACGACATCCCACATGATCACGCGGTGCGCCTGTGCCGCCGTCTCGGGGATGCCGGTCAGCAGCCGCCGCAGCCCTAGCTCGGCCCAGCCGCCGGGGTGCTGCTGCGCCGGCAGATGGTCGAACGGCCCGCTGTAGCGCCAGCCGTTCAGGTCGCGGCCAGTCAGCTCGGCCAGCACTTCAAACGGCCCGGTCAGCATCCCGGTCGTGCCCTTCGACAAATACAGCACCTCGTCGGTGCCATCGGGCTTGGTGGCGCGCACCTTCACATACGCCAGGTCTGGCCCAACCGCCGCCGCCACATTGCTGGTCAGCGTCCAGGGCGTGGTCGTCCACACCAGCAGCGCCTCGCCCGTCGGCTGGCCGCTAGCGACGCCGTTGTCGCCGTCCCCCAACAGCGGGAAGCGCACCGTCAGGCCGGGGTCTTGCTTCTCGATGTAGCCCTCGGTGACGATCTCGTGCTGGCTGATGGCCGTGCCGCAGCGCCAGCACCAGGGCATCACGTCGGTGCCTTTGTAGATCCAGCCCCGCTCATGGCAGGTTTGCAGGAAGCGCCAGATGTCGTAGTTGTTCTTGTCGCTGAACGTGAAGTACGAGCCGCCTAGTTGCGGCAGGCCCAACTGCCCCACCAACTGCTCGGCCGTGCCGCTCACCGGGCCGTTCGGCCCCTCCAGCGTCAGGATCGCGTCTGGCTCGGCCGCCAGCTTGTCGCGCAGCAGCCGCAGCGTCTCCGGGTCGTTCCAGTCCATCCACATCCCCAGCCGGATGCTCTGCTCGGTCTGCACCGCGGCGAAGTTCAGCACGCGCTGTTTGCACAGGATCACGAACCGCGCCAGCCCGTAGGCCTCGATGTCTTTCTTGGTGCGGAAGCCCAAATCTTTCTCGACGTTGACCTCCACCCACAGCCCCTGGCAGTCGAAGCCGTTCTGCCAGCGCTCGTCGCGCCCGCGCATGGCGTTGAAGCGCTGCCACAGGTCTTTGTACGTGCGGCCCCAGGCATGGTGCACGCCCATCGGGTTGTTAGCCGTGATCGGGCCGTCCATAAACGAAAACGTCGGCCCGCCCGCCCGCAGTTGGCGCAGCTTCTCAAACGCCCGCGTCTCTTTCCACCACGCCAAAGTCTCGCGCTCCTGCGCCGGGAAGTCGGGTTTAGGGGGAACTGGTTTGAACATACGTTGCCTCGCTCTCTCTCGCTCTGCTCGTAACTGCCCTGCCACACTCGCCTTGCTGCGGTCCATTGCGCAGCCTTCCCCTTTAGGCCCCTTATGCGCTTTAGACCCTTCTGACGTTCAAGCGGCCTTGCCCGTCCCTAACCCTCCGCCGCCCCCACCTCAATCTCCAGCCGCTTGTTGATCTTGCCTTTGCTCTTGTAATCCACAATCCGTATCAGCCCGACCTCGCGCGTGTTGGCCACATGCGTGCCGCCATCCGCTTGCAGGTCGAGCCCCACGATCTCCACCGTGCGCACCTCGGCGATGCCCGGCGGCAGCAAATTGATCTTGGTGCGGATCAAGTCCGGTATCGCGAAGGCCTCGTCGCGCGGCAGAATTTGCACCCGGATGTCCCGCGCCGCCGCGATCTCGACATTCACCCGCGTCTCGATCTCGCGCACGAACTCCTGCCGCATCGTCTCGAACTCAAAATCCATCCGGCCCTTCAACGGCTCCATGTTGCCGCCCGTCACACTCGCGCCGTAGTCGCGGAAGATCACGCCGCACAGAATGTGCATGGCCGTGTGCGTGCGCATTAACTGATAGCGCCGCGCCCAATCCACCTGGCCGTGCACCGCCTGGCCCACCGCCGGCGAAGGCCCGCCCTCCAATGCATGCCAGATCAACGCGCCGTCCTTGCGCCCTTTGCCCACCAGCCACGCCCGTCCATCGGCCGCCGCCAAAGTACCCAAATCGTAAGGCTGCCCGCCGCCGCCGGGGTATAGGGCCGTCTGGTCCAAAGCGACCGCTTGCCCCTCCACCGCCGCCACCGCCGCGTCGAAGCTCTGCAAGTAAGCATCGGTGTGATACAAAGCTATGGTCATGTAGTCCTACCCTCTGCACTGCGTGGTAGTCGGGCCGCGGTCCCTTGAGTCCCCCGAGTCCCCCCTACCTGATGCGCTTCACACCCGTCCACCAAAACCCGGCCTCACACCTCGCCTGGATAGGACAGGGTTTAAACACAAACGCCCTCGTCCCAGTCAGGGACGAGAGCGCGAACTCCCGTGGTACCACCCTGTTTGCCGGCCGCCGTGCGGCCCGCCACTTATTGCGAGCACCACCATGCCCGCGCGTTGCTAACGAGGTGCGACCCCGGCGGTGGTTAGATAAGTGCCAGCCCCTGTGGGCCGGCCCCGTTCGCCATCGCGGCTCCGGAAGGATTTTCGGACTGGCTCGCTTACCCGGTTCCCAGCTGCCCCAGGCTCTCTGACAAGCGCACCCGGCCTACTCGTTTCCATCAACGCCGTTAACCAAATTATGCCACAAGCGGCTGGAAAAGCAACGCGAAAAAGTCAAAGGGGTATATTTCAGTTTAGGGGCAAAAACCTCCGGCCCGTCGGGGTCAGCGCTAGGTGCTGGGTCAGGCTAATCCGCGGCCTCGCGGCCGGGGTGATTGACTGACCGGCGCGCCTAGCCCAACGGCCAGCGGGTTTACACGCCCCTGAGGGCCGCTGCCGTTTTGGGCCAGTCAGAAATTTTTACCAGGGGTGGGGGGGCTTGCCCACCTACCCCTGGTAAAAATTTCCTTCGGTCAGATACGAAATATCACAACCTCAAATTGCGGTGAGAACCTGTCTCGACGTTGCCGGCTACCTGGCCTTTTACAAAATTGGCCCCCCGACTGAAATGCTCCCAAGTCAAAGCCCCTAAATTGGCCTGCCCTCACCGCCGCCGGCACAAAACCGGCATATTTCGCCTGGATATTGCCTCTTGCCAGCAGAACATTAATTCCATATGGTAGAAACATGCACCCCTACTCCACAGCCCTTCATCCCAAAGTCACCCCTTCCCCGCGTAACGCCGTACTTAGCGCGGGATGGGGCTGGGGGATGAGGTCCGTCCAACCGCCCGCCGCCCCGGCCCCTCCTGCGCCAACCAGCGCGGCAGGCGCGGCAGGGAGACCAACACCCGTGGTAGGCGCGGCAGGCGCGGCAGTGAATCCAACACCCCTCGGAGCCTAGACCAAAGTAATGAAAAAGCCCGCCCCCCCCGCCATCAAGCCGGCCCACACCAAAGCCGCCCTCCTCGCCGCCATCCAGGCTGACCACGACAAACTGCTCAGCCTCGTAGACTCGCTCACCGCCGCCCAGCTTGAGCAGCCCGGCGTCATCGTCGACTGGTCGGTGAAAGACATCCTGGCGCATCTCGCAGCCTGGCACGGCCGCCTCATCCAACGCGTGCGGGGTGAACCCGAAGGGGGAGCTGACGAAAAAACCTCGGCCTTCAATCAGCAAGTCTATCAAGCCAACGCCGGCCGCCCGCTCACCGCCGTCCGCGCCGACTTCGACGCCTCCTACCAGCAAGTGCTCGCGCTGGCCCACAGTCTCTCACCCAGCAAAGTCCAAACCTGGTGGCCGGCCTTCGCCCTCAACATTCACAACCACTACCGCTGGGCCAGCGCCCCGATCCGCAAGTGGCTCAAGGCCCAGCCCAAATAATTACCAATCCCCGCCCTTCCCCTTAGACCCCTTATTCGCTTTAGACCCCTCGCCTTTCGAGTCCCCCGAGTCCCTAGCGTAGCATCCCCAAGTTCTAATGCCCCAGCACCCGCACACTATCCTCACGTGGCTGCTGCACCAGCCGCCAGCGCGCCAGGCGCCGCAGCAGCCCGCGCACCTCGTCGCGCAGCACCCGCATCCGCTCTTCCTTCGCCTTCCAGCCGCCCAGCACCTGCTGAATCACCAGCGTGCTGTCGCCGCGCACCTCCAGCGTGCTGGCCGCCGCCCGCGGTCCCAGGCGCACCAACAGATCGCGCAGCGCCGTCAGCAGCGTGCGATACTCGGCCTCGTTGTTGGTCATCACTTCGGGGAAGTCCACCCGCTGCACCGCGCCGGGCCGCCCGCCTTCGAACAAGGCATAGCTGCCATAGCCCGCGCCGGGGTTGCCCAGGCTGCCGCCGTCGAACACCAGCAGATACTCGGCCGGGTCGTCCCAGTCCGGCGACTCCAGCCCCAGCCCCATCTGGCGGGCCGGCGCTACGGTCGGCGCACCATACAGCTCCCGCAGCCGCGCCAGCAAATCCTGGCGGTCGGCCTCGGGCAGCGCCGCTATCGCTTCGAGCAAGTCTTGGAGGCTCACACCGGGCCGGGGTGGGGCGCGCCTGCCGCCACGCGAATGCTAATGGCCGGGGGCGGCCACCAGGCGGTCGTACAGCGCCAGCAGATTGGCCGTGTGCAGTTGCGTCACCTGGCCATTGAGGGGGATGCGGCTCTTGCCGCAGCTTTCGATGTCGATATCGCGCACGGCCGCGCGCGGCTTACCGCGCTTCACCAGGCTCTCGACCTTCTTGCGCACCGTATCGAGATACTTCAAGTTCGAGCGCACCGCATCGTCGATCTCGCCGCGCAGCACCAGCTCGCCGTGCCCCTGCACCACGTTCTCCAGCCCCAGGCTCGGGATCAACTGCATCGAGCGCGCCAGCACCTCGGCGTCGCCGTCCACAAAGAACGGCAGCGGCATCATCATATCGCCCGCGAACAAAATGCGGTCCTCGCGCAGCAGCACCGACACCGCATCCGGCGAGTTGCCCGGCGTGGCGATCAACTCCAGCGTCTTCTTGGCCAGGTGCAGCAGCAGCCGGCCCTCGTCCATCAGCACTGTCGGCAGCACCACCTCGGCCTCGGCCAGGTCGGGCGACTGCTCCTTGGCCTTCGCCATCGCCTGCCGCCCCACCGTGTCGAGCTTGGCGCGGCACAACTGATGCCCGATCACGTGCGCGTCGGGGAACAGATAAGCCCCGTTGGTGTGGTCCGAGTGATAGTGCGTGAAGATCACGTACTGCACCTTCGTGTTCAGCCGCTTCTCCACGAACTCTTTGATCTCGGCCGTCTCGAACGGGAAGGGCAGCGTGTCAATCAGCACCGCGCCGTCCGGGTACACCACCACCCCGGCCGTCACCTGAGCGTAGACTTCACTCGTAAAAACGTAGATGTCTTCGGAAACGCGTTCCCTAAGCATGTGATTTTTTTCTAGTTGCGTAATTACCGGTCTCAGGCGCTTATAGCATACCGTCCTAAGACCCGTCAAGCCAGTCTATAGATTTCCGTAGATTTATTGCGATTTAGCTCGCCCATTCAGTCGTTATGGTAAAGCTGGCGCTGGCCTGCCTGCCGCTTGTGGCCGCTGTGCCGCCGTGGTAGCATAAGATATTCTATCGCTCGGGGCCCAATCGCCCCGCTGTCAGGAGCCGCCGCGATGGCCTTGCCCAGCCACACCCCCGCCAGCCTGCCCGCCGAGATCGACGGCTACTGCATCAAGTGCAAGGCCCCGCGCCAGATGGTCTCGGCCCAACGCGTCATCACTAAGAACGGCCGCGCCGCCGCCAAGGGCAAGTGCCCCGTCTGCGGCACCACCATGCTGAAGTTCCTCCCCAAGTAGCGCAGGTACGCTTGAGTTGTCATCCGGCCCAGCGCGGCTTTCGCCTGGCCGCCGCCAACCCTCGGCCGTCTCCACTTACCTTCGTGCTAATTCGTGTTCCCCGGTGCCACTTGCCTTTCGCGCCGAGGCCACGCCCTATCACCACCGGCCGGCCTCGCCCGCTCATCAGCTTGCCCGACACCCCCATTCCCCCTTCGTGATCATTCGTGGCAAACTCCCCAGAGTTGAATCGTCAGCCTTCGTCGTCCTCATCCAGCAGTGCCGCCCGCTTCACCGCATCCCACCCATACCGGGCGCGGATCTTGTCCACCGCCTCGGCCAGCTTGGCGGCGCGCGCATCCGGCGTGCCCTCGCTCGGCGCAAACAGCCCCAACTACCGCGCCGGCGCTTGCAGCCCGGCCACCCCAATCCCAATCAGCCGCACCGGCTTGCCGCGCGACCAGGCCGCCTTGAACAGCGCGAAGCCCGCCTCAAAGATCTCACCCTCCAGGTCGCTCGGCTGCGCCAACTGCACCTGCCGGGTGATCGTCTCGAACGGCGGCCAGCGCAGCTTCAGCCGCACCGTGCGCGCCGCCAGTCCCTGCCCCCGCAAGTTGCCCGCCACCTGATCGGTCAACTCCATCAGCGTCCGCCGCAGCGTCGTCAGGTCGCTCACATCGCGGCCAAACGTCGTCTCTTTCGAGATCGACTTGGTCTCGCGCTCGTTCTCCACCGGCCGGTCGTCCAGCCCGCGCGCATGCCGCGCCAGGTCCAGCCCGCTCGCGCCCAGCCGCCGTTCCAAATCCGCCTCCGGCCAGGCCGCGATGTCGCCAATCGTTCGCAGCCCCAACTCGGCCAGCCGCGCGCGCGTCTTGGGCCCCGCCCCCCACAGCATGTCCATCGGCAGCGGCGCCAGAAAGGCCGCCTCTTGCCCCGGCGGCACCACGATCAGCCCGCGCGGCTTGCCCACGTTGGTGGCGATCTTGGCCATCAGCTTGTTCGTCGCCACCCCAAACGACGACGGCAGCTTCACCTCCTCGCGGATGCGGGCTTGCAGCGCCGCCGCCAGCGCCCCGCCGCCGCGCGCGTCGCCGGTGAAATCTAAGAAGGCCTCGTCAATCGAAATCTGCTCGACCAGCGGCGTCTCATCCGCAAAGAGCGCCATCACCTGGCGCGAGTATTGGCTGTAGAGTTTGTGGCGGCCCGGCAGCAGCTTGAGGTGGGGGCATAGCCGCAGCGCCTGGGCCGTGGGCAGCGCGCTGCGCACGCCGAACTTGCGCGCCGCGTACGAGGCCGTGGCGATCACCCCGCGCGCGTCGGCCCCGCCGCCCACCGCAAAGGCCGTGCCGATTAGCGTGGGGTCGAGCAGTTCCTCCACTGAGCAGAAGAACGCATCGAGATCAACGTGAATGATCAGGCGGGTCAGGCTCGCCGGCGCAGGCATAGGGCCATGATAACACCGCCGCCGCCGGAGCAACTGGCCGATCGCTTGCGCCCGAAGCAGCGTTGCCGCCCTTTCCCCTTTCCTCCTTCTTTTCCGCTGCCTTTCTCCAGTTTTTTATCATATTGACACTGACTCAGTTCCATGCCATAATTTTCGCATCATCACCCCACCGAACAGCGTGGGGCATTTATTCAGACCTGAACAGGTCGAGCGCTATCCTTTAGAAAGGAGGAGGTGGTGTCTATATGAGTAGTTCTGGTCGTTCTAGCGCAGGGGCACCCCTCCCCAAGTAAGTTCTGGGTTTCTGTGCCCCTGCGCAACAAAGGGCCGTCCTGCAAAGGGCGGCCTTTTGTTTTAAGTTGGTTGTTGTTTCCGGGGAGCTTAGCCGAACACAATCCCCAGGCCGCGCGCCGTGCGCACCGGCTCGCCCTGCGGGTCAACCCGCTTGGGCGTCGCCGTCGCCTCCGCCAGCCCGATGTTTACAATCTTTTGGCCGCGCAGCCCCACCATCCGGCCCCAGCCGCCGGCCAGCGCCAAACGCAGCGCCTCCGCCCCCAGCCGCGTCGCCAGCCACCGATCAAACTGGCTCGGCCCGCCCCCGCGCTGCACGTGGCCCAGCACCGTCGTGCGCGTCTCTTTCCCCGTCAGGCGCTCAATGACCTCGCCCACCTGCGCCGCGATGCCGCCCAGCCGCGCCACCCCCATCTCGTCGCCCAGCGCGCGGAAGCTCTGCGCCCCGCCCAATGGCCGCGCCCCCTCCGACACCGCCACCAGGCTAAAGCGCCGCCCACCTGCCTCACGCTCGCGGATCTTGGCGCACACCACTTCCATATTGAACGGAATCTCAGGGATCAGGATCACATCCGCGTCGCCGGCCACCCCGGCCTGCAGCCCGATGAAGCCCGAGTCGCGGCCCATCAACTCTAGCAGCATCACCCGGTGATGGCTCTCGCCGGTCGTTTGCAGCCGGTCAAACGCCTCCGTGGCGATGCCCAGCGCCGTGTCGAAACCGAAGGTCACGTCGGTGCCTTCCAGGTCGTTGTCGATCGTCTTGGGCACGCCCACAATCGGCAGGCCAAAGCGCTGGCCCAGTTCGGTGGCGATGCGCAGCGACCCGTCGCCGCCCACCGCGATCAGGCCATCTAGCCCCAGCCGCTCGAAGCCGTTGACCACCTCGGCCGAGATGTCTTCAATCACCTCCGTGCCGTCGCGGCTGACGCGCCGCGCAAACGGGTTGCCGCGGTTGGCCGTGCCCAGGATGGTGCCGCCGCGCCCGATCAGCCCGCGCACATCGGCCGGGGTCAGTGGTCGCGTCCGGCCGGCCTGCACCAGGCCGTCGTAGCCGTCCTCAATGCCGATGATCTCGGCCGCTTGCTCGTGCGCCGCCGTCTTCACGACCGCCCGCAGCACAGCGTTAAGGCCGGGCGCGTCGCCGCCGCCGGTGAGAATGCCAAAGCGTTTCATAGGGGCCTGGTTGCCAAACTGTGCGCCAGAAATCGGGCCGGCTTGCTAAGAAAAAAGAGGCCCTCCGATCGGAGGGCCTCTTTCAGGTCTGCGCGGCGCTAGGGCGCCGTCACCACGAAGTTGTCGAAGCGAATTTCGGCCGGCAGCTCTTCCGCCGTCCACACGAACAGCCCCACATCGCCGTCCGAGAAGGTGTCGTCGCTGGCCGAGAGCTCCTGGTCGCCGTCAATCGACAGCGTCAGATCGCCGTTGTTGCACTCAAACGCCACCTTGTAAGAGGCCGCCTCGGCGTCCAGCCCCGCCACCTCGCCGCTGTCCAGGATGGAATTCTCGTTGTTCTCGTACATGCCGATCACCGAAGCGCCATTGCTGTCCACCCCAGCGTAGTAGAAATTGTCTTCGTCCTGGTACTTGCAGATCAGGCCGAAGGTCGAGTCGGGCGTGCCGCCGCTGTTCTCGGCCGTCACTTCCACATGCACATCGTCAAACTTCTCGCCCGGAATGCACCAGGTGTAGTAGTCGCTGATGGTGACCTCAAACACATATTTCCCGCTCACGTAGTCGACCGACCCGGTTTCGTCGCTGGCCCCGCACCAGCCGCTCTTGTCGTCCGAGAAGTCGTCCCGGTATAGCGCGGACGGGCCGTCCGCCGTGCCGTTCGTGCTTGTGCCGCCACCGCAGGCCAGCGCGGCCAGGGTCAACAGCGCCAGAGGCGCCCCCAGTAGTAACCGTTTATTCATGCCATTCTCCTTGTGTATGTGTGCCGCGAACATCGCTCCGAGTGGGCTGCTACCAGACTTTGGCACGCGCATAATCCCACATTCTTATCCCACCGGCAAGCCTGACTCTGGTACGCAAGACGAGTGGCCCCGAATCGCTGCGCGCGAATTGGGCGGCCCGCTCGCTACCCACCGCACGCGCGACGGCCACCCTGCCGCGCTAAAACTCCTTAGACCCCCTAGTGCATAAACCAACAACCCACTCGCTACCCACCGCACGCGCGACGGCCACCCTGCCGCGCTAAAACTCCTTAGACCCCCTATACCCCTTCCACACCCCTGCTCTGAAATTACACTAGACCCTTCCGCACACCTACTCTGAAACCACCCTAGCGCTTACGTCCTGGGCTCCAGCACGGCCTCGGCCAGCTCGACCGTGTGCGCGTCGCGGCGCGGGGCAAAGGCCCAGAACAGCGGCAGCGTCAACAGGATCAACCCCAGGCTCACCTGGAAGGGCAGGGCGGGCGCTTGCTTGTAAAGCTCCCCCGCCAGCAGCGGGCCCAGCACCGTGGCCAGGGCCGCCACCGTCTCGGCCAGCCCAAAGGCCAGCCCGGTCTCGGCCGGTGTCACCACCCGGCCCACCTGCGCCGCGCCCATGTTGTGCGCCAGATTCCAGCCGGCCCGCAGAAAATAGACCATCAGCAGCCAGCCTTGGGTCGCCACCACCAGCAGCAAAAACACCGCCAGCGCCATGCTCACCTGCGCCAGCATAAAGGCCCGGCGCGGCAGCCGCTGGCCGAGCGCCAGGTTGAATGCCACCGCGCCCAATGAGTTGGCCGAGCCTAGAACCGCCACCAGCCCCACGTCGAAGCCGCGCACCTCGACCACAAAGTTGGGCATGAACGGCAGCCCCACCTGCATGGCGAACATCGCCAGGAACATCAGGATCAAGAAGCCAATGAAGCGCCGGTTGCGCAGCAGCGCGCCATAGCGGCTCTGCCCACTGGGCGGGGCCTCGCGCGGTTGCGGGCGCAGCAGCAGCATCGCCAGCGTCGAAAACAAAAAGACGACCGTGGCCGCGCCGAACACCATGCGCAGTTCGGTCAGCCGGGCGATCAGGCCGCCCAGCGCTGGCGAGATGATGGTGCCGGCCCAGAACGAGGCCGAGGTGAGCGTCAGCGCCCGCTGCATGCTCTGGGTGCCGCGCGCCGCCGCCGCGTAGGCGTACAGTGGCGCAATGATGAAGCCCGTAAAGCCATAGGCCACCAGCGCCGGCACGAACAGCCGCAGGTCGCGCGCCACGAACATCACCGCCGCCGACACCAGCCCCAGCAGCCAGCCGGCCAGCAGCACCGGCTTGCGGCCAAAGCGGTCGGTCAGCATCCCGGCCGGGATGTGCGCCAGCCCGGCCGCCAGCGCCACCGCCCCCAGGATGCGGCCAATTTCCACCGGGTCGGCGCCCAGGTCGCGCAGGTAGAGCGACTGGATGTAGATGAACAGGCCTTCGCCCAGACCCCAGGTGAACAGGGCCAGGGCCAGCAGCCGAATGTCGCGCGTCATGGGCGGGCGGGGGTGAAGGCGCGCACAAAGGCTACGGCGCGCTCGGTCACAATCTGGCCATCGCCTTCTTCCGTCAGAATGTGGCCGCTGCGCGCCAGCCACAGCAGGTCTTTGTGCGCGCTGCCCAAATGGGCATACAGGTACTCGGCATCGGCGGTGCCCGAGGTCGGGTCGACCCGCGAAGCCATCACCAGCGTTGGCGCGGTCACTTGCGGCAGGCAATCTGCCCCCGCCGCCAGCGCTGCGTGCAGTTCGACCAGCCCCCGTACCGGAAAGCGCTTGTAGTCGAGGTGGCCGGGGTCGCGGGTCGGTCCGGGCGGGGGTTTGGTGAAGTAGTGGACGAAAAGACTCACGGCTCGGGCATAGCGCGCGCGCCGGGGCCGCCCATCCAGGTACGGTCGGCTGGGCGTCGCCAGCGCCACCACGCCCGCCACCGGCTCGTGCGCCGCCAGGTACAGCGCCAGCGCGCCGCCCATCGACAGGCCCATCACAAAGACGGTCTCACACTGGTCACGCAGCAGCCGATAGCCGTCGAGCACTGAGCCATACCAGTCCAGCCAGCGCGAACGGAACAAATCGTCGGCCTGCGTGGCGTGGTGGGCCAGCCGCACCCCCAGCACCGTGTGGCCCGCGTTACCCAGCGCCTCGCCCAGCGGCCGCATCTCGCGCGGCGTGCCGGTAAAACCGTGGATCAGCAGCGCGCCGGTCGCGTCGCCGCGCCGGTAGAAGGGCTCGGC
>JBBRZY010000044.1:0-13564 GCA_038252885.1 Anaerolineales bacterium
CGCCGCCGCTGTTTTTGTTTGTGTAATTTACGCTTGCAGCGGCAGCGCGAAGGCCGCCTCGGCTAGCTCAACCGGGATGGGGCGGGGCGGCAGCGCGCCTTCTTTCGGCACGACGCGCACGCACCCGGCCGCGTAGTTTTCCCAGTCATTGAGGATCTGCGCGGCGCGTGGGCTGGCGGTCAGCGCCAGGTGCTGCGCCAGCCAGCCGCGCAGGCAGGCCTCGTCGTCGGCGTCCAGCGGTTCGACCTTGACCATCTGGAGGTTCACGCTGGTCGCGGCGGCCGCGCCGTCGAACAGGTAGGCGATGCCGCCCGACATGCCGGCGGCGAAGTTGTGGCCCATCTGCCCGAGGTTGATGACGAGGCCGCCGGTCATGTACTCGCAGCCGTGCTCGCCCAGGCCTTCGACCACCGCCATGGCGCCGCTGTTGCGCACCGCAAAACGCTCACCGGCGCGCCCGGCGATGAACACCGCGCCGCCCGTCGCGCCGTAGAGCACGGTGTTGCCGGCCAGCACCGGGGCGCTGGGCTCGGCGCCGGGTTCGACTGCCAGCGCGCCGCGCAGTTGGCTGCCGGGGCGCGGGTGGATCACCAGCCGCCCGCCGGCCAGGCCCTTGCCCACATAGTCGTTGGCCTCGCCGCTGAGGGTCAGGTTCATGCCGGGCACACCGAACGCGCCAAACGATTGGCCGGCGCTGCCGCTCAAGCGCACATCGAGGTTGGCGTTCACCAAGCCGGCGTCGCCGTGGCGGCGGGCCACCTCGCCCGCCAGCCGCGCGCCAAAGGTGCGGTCGCGGTTGACGATGTCATAGTCGAGCCGGACGGTCGCGCCAGGGCCGAGCAGCACGCCGCTGAGCCACAGCTTTTCGTTGAGGGGGGAGGCGGCCGGCACGCGGTTGGGGTCGCCCAGGTGGCGGCGCGCGTAGCCGGGCGGCGGCGGCGTGAGCAGCTTGCTCAGGTCGACCTCTTCCAGCCCGCGCACCTGCTGCAACAGCTCCACGCGGCCGATGGCCTTTTCGAGCGAGCTGAGGCCCAGGCGGGCGAGCGTCTCGCGCACTTCCTGCGCCACATACAGCATGAAGGCCATGACCATCTCGGGCGAGCCGTCGAACTTGGCGCGCAGGTCGGGGCGCTGGGTGGCGATGCCGGCCGGGCAGGTGTTGAGGTGGCAGGCGCGGGCCATGACGCAGCCTTCGGCCACCACGGCCGAGGTGCCGAACGAGAACTCGTCCGCGCCGAGCAGGGCGGCCATGACTACATCGCGGCCGGTGCGCAAACCGCCGTCCACGCGCAGACGCACGCGCCCGCGCAGCCCACTCTCACTGAGGACGTACTGCGCTTCGGCCAGCCCCAACTCCCAGGGGATGCCGGCGTATTTGATGCTGCTGAGCGGCGACGCGCCCGTGCCGCCGGCGCTGCCGCTGATCAGGATCACATCTGCGCCGGCCTTGGCGACGCCGGCAGCGATGGTGCCCACGCCGGACTGCGCCACCAGTTTGACCGAGATGACAGCGCGCGGGTTGATTTGGCGCAGGTCGTAGACCAACTGGGCCAGGTCTTCGATGCTGTAGATGTCGTGGTGCGGCGGCGGCGAGATGAGCGTGACGCCGGTCGTGGCGTGGCGCAGCGCGGCGATCTCGGCCGTGACTTTGTGGCCGGGCAATTGGCCGCCCTCGCCGGGCTTGGAGCCTTGGGCCATCTTGATTTGCAGCTCGTCGGCCGACACGAGGTAGGCGGGCGTCACGCCGAAGCGGGCCGAGGCCACTTGCTTGATGCGGTCGTTGCGCTCGGTGTCGTAGCGGGTGGGGTCTTCGCCGCCCTCGCCGGAGTTGCTCATGGCGTCTAGCCGATTCATGGCGACGGCCAGCGTGCTGTGGGCCTCGGCCGACAGCGCCCCGTGCGACATGGCGGCGGTGGAGAAGCGCCACAGGATGGCGTGCATTGACTCGACCGCCGTCAGTGGGATGACATCGGGCGGGGAGTTGAAGTCGAGCAGGTCTGACAGGTCAATCGGCGCGGTGGAGTGCTGCAAGCGGCTGTAGCGCTGGAAGGCGGCATAGCCCTCGTGCCAGTGGCCGTTGAGGGCGTCGGGCATCCGCACGGCCTCGTGCAGCGCGTGGACGATGGCAGGGCTGTAGGCGTGCAGTTCGCCGGTGCGCTTGAACTTGTAGAAGCCGGGGCTGGGCAGCGCGGGCTGGGCCGTCTCGTAGGCGGCGGCGTGCCAGCGCAGCACGATCTCGGCGACGCGCGCCAGCGACAGGCCTTCCAGGTGGCAGGTGGTGCCGCTGAAATACTGGTCGACCACCGCGCTGCTCAGGCCGATGATCTCAAACAGCTGTGCGCCGCCGTAGGCATCGACCGTGCCGATGCCCATCTTCGACATGATCTTGAGCAGGCCGTGCTCGCTGGCGTGGAGGAAGCGGGCCACGGCCTCGGCCGGAGCCACGTCGCCGCGCGCCACGTCGATGCCGGTGGCCAGCGCCAGGTAGGGATTGACCGCCGCCGCGCCGTAGCCGACCAGCACCGCGAAGTGATGGACCTCGCGCGGCTCGCCACTCTCGACCACCAAATCTACGCCGACGCGCTGGTCGGTGCGCAGCAGGTGATGGTGCACCGCGCCCAGCGCCAGCACGGCGGGCAAGAAGCTGTGGGTCGCGTCGACGCCGCGGTCGCTGAGGATGATGGTCTCCGCGCCGCCCCGCGCCGCCGCTTCGGCCTCGGCTTGCAGCCGGTCGAGCGTGCGCTCCAGGCCCGCCAGCCCTTCGGCCGCCGGGAACAAAGTGGAGAGGGTGACGGCCTTGAGCAGCGGGTCGGCCCGCAGCGCGGCCATGCTCTCATCGCTCAGGATGGGGCTGTCGAGCTCCAACAGTTGGGCCTGGGCCGGGGTCTCGGCCAAGAAGTTGCCGCGCGCGCCCAGCCGCACCCGCAGCGACATGACCAAATCTTCGCGCAGCGGGTCAATCGGCGGGTTGGTCACCTCCGCGAAGCGCTGCCGAAAGTAGCTGAACAGCGAGCGCGGCTTGTCGGACAAGATGGCGGGTGAGGTGTCATCGCCCATCGAGCCGATGGCCTCGGCCTGGTTCTCGACCATCGGGCGCAGCACCATGATCAATTCTTCGGCGGTGTAGCCAAAGGCGGCTTGCAGCGCGGTGGGTGAGTCCTTCGCCGGCTCATCGCCGGCGGGCACGGGTTCGAGCGTGTCGGGCAGCGTGGGCTTCACAGCCGGCAGGCGGCGCACGGCGTTCTTCAGCCACGCCCCATACGGCTGGCGGCCGGCCAACTCGCGCTTAATCTGGCCGTCTTCCTGCACCAGGCCGTTCAGCGTGTCGACCGCGACCATCTGGCCCGGCCCCAGCCGGCCCTGCACGCGGATGCGCTCGGGGTCAATCGGCACGGCGCCGGCCTCGGAGGCGGCGGCGACAAAGCCGTCGTCGGTGACGAGGTAGCGCAGGGGGCGCAGGCCGTTGCGGTCGAGCGTGGCCCCGACGGTGGCGCCATCGGTGAAGACCAGCGCGGCCGGGCCGTCCCACGGCTCGCTCAGGCCGGCATGATAGGCGTAGAAGTCGCGCACTTCGGGCGCGAGGTGGGGCTGCTTTTCCCAGGCCGGCGGCACCAGCATGGTCAGGCCGTGGCGAATGTCGCGCCCGCCGTGCACCAGCAGCTCCAGCGCGTTGTCGAGCATGGCCGAGTCGCTGCCGTCGGTATCGACCACCGGCCGCAGCGCCGCGCCATTGTTACAGAACTCGGCCGACAGGCGCGGCTCGCGCGACTTCATCCAGGCCAGGTTGCCCTGCAGGGTGTTGATTTCGCCATTGTGGCAAACCATGCGGAAGGGCTGCGCGTTGCGCCAACTGGGCGTGGTGTTGGTACTGTAACGTTGATGAAAGACGGCCAGCGGAACTTCGTAGAGCGGGTCAGACAGGTCGGTGTAGAAGGCGGCCATCTGCGGGGCCAGCAGCAGGCCCTTGTAGACGATGGTGCGAGTGGAGAAGGAGGGTACATACGCGCCGAGCGGGCCGGCGCCGCGCTCGAAGTCTTTACGAGCCAGATACAGCCGGTGCTCGAAGCTCGCGCCGTTCTGGGTCTCGGCGGCGGGCGTCACCAGGGCGTGCCACAGGTGCGGCATGGTGGCCAGCGCCCGCGCGCCCAACACCTCGGCGTCGGTTGGCACGGCGCGCCAGGCCAGCAGGCGCACATCGTGGCGCACCAGCGCGGCCTCGGCCATGCTGAGGAGCTCGGCCTCGCCTTCGGCCGGGAGGAAGAACACGCCCACGCCCAGGCGGGCCGGGTCAACCGTGCGGCCGGTCAGGCGCTCGGTCTCGCGCGCGAAGAAGGCCAGAGGCAAGGGCGTGAGCAGGCCAGCGCCGTCGCCGGTGCGGGCGTCGGCCGCCAGCGCCCCGCGATGTTGTAGATTGGTGAGTGAATCCAGGGCCAAACGCAGCAGACTGTGGCTGGCGCGACCATATTGGTCGGCGACGAAACCGATGCCACAGCCGCCCCGCTCGTAGCGGGGCGTATAGGGAGATGAGTTAAGGGGCACAGACACCTCGCAGTGAGACTCAGTTGAAGGAAAAGCCCGTGCCGGATAGTCTAGGTCACGGTCTCCAACCTGTCGTCCCGCCTGCGGGCCATTTCCGGCAGCAAACAGCACATGGCCCGAATGGGTCATGTGCGTTTCGCCGAAGGGCGGGGTATAGCTTTTGTTGGTTTAATCCGAGGGGCGCTGGTTCTCCTCAAAACCAGCGCCCCTCGTGGGGCTGGGCCAGGCGTCAATCGCGCCGGAGGGCACACTCTTCTCCGCTGGCCCGGTACGTCACACTTGGCTGGGGCGGTTAGCGCTTGAACAAAAAACGCCCCTGGCAGCGGAAGGCTACCAGGGGCGTCGTGGCCCAAGACCCAGGTCCGGGTCGGTTATTTGCTTGAGACGAGCTTATAACCAGCAGTGTACGGGGTCGCGGCCGGCCCGGCAAGACCTGTTCGGGCCATTTTGGCAGCGACCTGGCCGGGGCTAGTCGCCAGCGGCCGCGACAGCCATGGGCGTGGCCCGGACGGTTTCGGCCACGGCCACGACCGTTTGTGGCTCGTCGAGAAACTCGGGGTAGCTTTGGATGCCGTGGGTCGCCAGATCAATCCCCTCATCTTCCACTTGCGCCGACACTCGCAGGCCGATTGTGCGTTTGATGACGTAGAAGAGCAGCAGGGCGCTTGGGAAGACGAAGGCGATGCAGGCCAGGATGCCGACCACCTGGTAGCCCAGTTGAGCGAAGCCGCCGCCGTGGAGCAGGCCCATGCCGTTGACGCCCCAGATGCCCACGGCCAGGACACCAAAGATGCCATTCAGGCCGTGCACGGGGAAGGCGCCGACCGGATCATCGATCTTCAAGCGTTCCATCAATTCCACGCCATAGTAGGAGATCGCTCCGGCAATGGCGCCGATGGCGAGCGCGCCCAGCGGCGTGACGAAGGCGCAGCCAGCGGTGATGGCCACCAGCCCGCCCAGCGCGCCGTTCATGGCCATGCTGACATCCCACTTCTTGGTGTGCATGAAACCGAGGAACATGGCGATGATCGCGCCGGAGGTCGCGGCAAAGTCGGTGGTCACCACGATCAACGAAATGGCCTGGGGATCAGCCGACAACTGGCTGCCGGGGTTGAAACCAAACCAGCCGAGCCAGAGCACAAAGGTGCCGAGCGCCGCCAGGCTGATGTTGTGTCCGCGAATGGTGTTCTTGCCCCACACCTTGTCACGCCGTTTGCCGAGCAAGATTGAACCAGCCAGACCTACCAGCGCGCCCACCAGGTGGACGACCGACGAGCCCGCGAAGTCGAGGTAGCCCAGCTTCGCCAGCCAGCCGCCGCCCCACACCCAGTGGCCGAAGATCGGGTAGATCACCAACCCGACCACAAAGCTATAGGCCAGGTCGGCCTTGAATTCGGTGCGCTCGGCCATAAGCCCGGAGGCAATGGTGGAGGCGGCGGCGCAAAAGGCAAACTGGAAGAAGAAGAAGGCCAGCGAGGGAATGGTCAGCCCCGGATAGATATCGGGCAGGCCATTCATAAAGAACCACTGGGTGCCAAAGAAGTCGTTCCCGGCTCCGAACATGAGCGCAAAGCCGGCGATGACGAAGCCAATGGTGGTCGTGGTCGTGTCCATCAGGTTTTCGGCCATGATGTTGACGACGTTCTTCGAGCGCACAAAGCCTGCCTCGAGGAAGCCAAACCCGGCTTGCATGAAGAAGACCAGGAAGCCGGCGATCAGGACCCAGATGGTATCGACCGGATTGGCCTCGACGGCCTGCCCAGCGGCGGTGGCGGCGGCGGCGGCCGAGGCGTTCTTGCCGAAACTCACCGCCAGCACGCAGAGGGCCATCAAAATAATTACAAAGCGCAATCTTTTAGTCATGGCGTCTCCATTAAAGAAAAACGCCCCTGGCAGCAGTTGCCAAGGGCATCGTGGCCCAAGACCCGGAAGTGGGTCGGATATCTAGTTGCGAGCGGCTCTGGTTGTGCCCGCCTGAACAATACTTTACGGCGTCAGGGTGTGAGGGGCAATACCTGTTCGGGCCATATTGCCGGCTCCCCTAATTGGAGTGGCCCGCCTCTCCGTTGGCCAGCCAGCGCCGGCGCCGTGACGCGCGCTTGAAAGGCGAGTTAGTACCAACCCACGAAGCTCTTCCACATCACCATGCTCGTTGCCAACACCATGGTTATCAGGGTGGGAATGATGGCGGTGCCCACCCAGCGCTTCCAGCCGATGTGACCGTGGTTCTTTTCCACAAAGGCATAGGCGACCACATTGGCGGAGGCGCCAATGGGCGTGAGGTTGCCGCCCAGGTTGACGCCCAGGGCCAGCGACCAAACCATGAGCGCCAGGGCCGGCATGCCGGGCGTGGCCGCCAGGTCGCGCAGCACATAGGTCATGGCCAGGGCCAGCGGCACGTTGTCAACCACGCCGCTCATCAGGCCGGGCGCCCACTGGAGCATGACCACCAGGCCGGTCGGGTTCGACATCATGCCTGTGGCGAGCGCTTGGGCCAGCATGTCGAACAGTTGCACTTTCTCAAGCCCGCCGATCAAAACGAACAGGCCGGCGAAGAATAACAAACTGGTGCCGTCGACGGCCAGGATCACGCGTTTGCGATGCGGGCTGGGCATCACCAAGAGCGCGCCGATGGCCGGGATCATCGCCGAGACCGCCGAATTGATTGGCAGGTGGGTCCACTCGATCAACCAGTGGTGGGTCACCAGCAGGACCACTGCCACACCAAAGGCCACCAGGCCGATGCGCGTCTGGCGCAGGTGCAGCGGGTCGCGATGGACTGCTTCGACTTCGGCGATGGTTTCGGGCGTCAGCAGCGCGTGGGCGTCCTTCAGCGACTGGCGGTTGGTCCAGTAGAAGACCCCCAGCAGCACGAGCGCGGCAATGGCCGAAATTGGCCCCGTGTGGGCGACGAAGTCGCCGAAGTTAAAGCCCAGGGTGGTGCCCAGAATGACGTTGGGGGGGTTGCCCACCAGGGTGGCCGAGCCGCCGGTATTGGCGGCGCAGACTTCGGCAATGATGAGGGTGATGGGGTCAATCTTGAGCAGCAAGCAGAGTTGCAGGGTGAGGGCGGAGAGGAACAGCATGACCGTGATGCTGTCCATGAGCATGGACAGCACGGCCGCCAGCGCCAGCAGGACGGCGAACAGATAGCCGGGATGGTAGTTGACCTTGCGCACGGCGGTGAGGGCCAGCCAGGCGAAGAACCCGGCCTCGTGCAGGATGGACACCAATACGAACATGCCGGCCAGCAGCCCCAGGGTTTCCCAGTTGATGTAGCTCAAGGCTTCGAGGGGGCTGAGCACACCGAACAAAATCAGCAACCCGCCCCCGAGCAGGGCGATCCAGTGACGGGGGAACTTCTCGCTGGCGATACCGATATAAGCAACGAAGAAGATGACGAGAGCGATGAGCATGTAGTTGGCCTCAACGAACAAAAAACGCCCCTGGTAGGTTTACCAGAGGCGTCGTGGCCGGTGACCCAAGCGTGGGTCAGTTATTTAGTTGGCGCAGGTCAAGATTGTGTTAACCTGAACAACAGTTTACGGACATAGGGGCTGAGGGGCAATACCCATATGGGCCATATTCCCAGGCGTAAACCACCCCCCGCCCTTGACCCCGCCGCTAGGGGGTGGGGCTGGCTTTCAGGCCACCGCTCATTGCCAGGGCGACAGCCCCGGCGCGGGTGTTGGCCCCTAGCTTTTGCAGAATGTGGTCGACGTGTTTCTTGGTGGTGTTGGCCGAGATCAACAGGGCCTCGGCGATCTGGCGGTTGGTTAGGCCTTGCGTCAGGAGGGCCAGCACCTCGCGCTCGCGCGGCGTGAGCTTCTCGATGAGCGTGGGGGCCGGTTCGTCGTCGTTGGGTGCGGCTGGTGGGGTGCGCGAGCGCCAGGCCGCCTCGACCAGCCGTCCAAAGTTCTGGCGGTCGAAGCCCTCTTTTTCGACAAAGGTGAAGATGTTGAACTCGTCGTAGGCGCGGTCGATGTCGTCGGGGTCGCCCAGCGCGCTGACCACCAGGGCCGGCAGGCCGCGCTGTTTGGCCGCCCGCAACAAGAAGAAGCCATCGCGGTTGCCGGATGGGGCGGCGGAACTGGCCAGGTTGAGGTCCACAATCGCCAGCTCGAAGGTCTCGTGCTGCAGCCAGCCGCGCGCCTCGCCGTAGCTGACGGCGAAGTAGGGGGCATAGCCGATCTCGGTCAGCAGCTCGGCGTAGATGGCGCGCCAATTGGCGTCGTCTTCAACCACCAACACTTTGGGGCCGGTGGCCGCAGTGGCGGGGGGCCAGGCGGCCGGCTCGGCCGGTTGGAGCGTCGGGGCTGTCAAGGCCAGGAGGGCCTCGGCGCTCCACTGGCTTTTGTCGAGCACGCCCAGCACGGCCGCGTGGCTTGCCAGCGCCGCTCCGCCAGCGGCCAGCGGGCGGGGCGTGAGGAGTACCCATTGGGTGCGCTGGCTATCGGGTGCTTCCAAGTAGGCGCGCAAGCTGGCCTCGCTGGCCGCATCCGGTGCCCACTCGAGCACGGCCAGGTCATGGCCGCCGGACTGGGCTTCGGGCAGCGCGGCGGCGGTGGTCACCGCCCAGCCCTGCGTGCGTAGGGCGTCAGCCACCAGCCCGCGCCAACGCGGGCTTTCGTCTACAACTAGGACTGTCTTCATGCCGCTTCCTCGCCCGGCGCCAGAGGCAGCCGAAACACAAAAGCGCAGCCCGGCCGGCGGCCGCTGCGTACAGCGGCGCTATCGCCCGGACTGGCCGACGCCGCCAGGGCGATGCTACCGCCGCAGCGCTGGACCCACGACTTGACCCACCACAGCCCAAAGCCTAACTTCTTGGCCGAATGCTTGGTCGAGAAGTCGGGATCGAAAATCTGGTCACGCACGTCCGGCGGCACGCCCGGCCCGTCGTCCGCTACCGTCACCTCCACCCACTCGCGCCCGGCCTCCAGCGCATCGGTCGTCACGCGGCCGGTGACGGTCACCTGGCCGGGCAGGTCGCCGAGCGCGTCCAGGGCATTTTCCAATAGGTTAAAGAACACCAGCCGCAGCGCTTCCGAGCCGGCCAACACCGGCGGCAGCGTGTCTAGCCCGTCGTTTGCTAAGGCGATGTGGGCCGGCAACGCCAGGCGCGCCGCCACGCCCGCAAAACACTCGGCCACGCGCGTGGGCTGCAGCTTGACCGGCCGCACGTAAGACACCGTCTCGCGCGCTACGTCCATGGCGCCGCGCGCGCCGGCCTCGATCTCGGCCAAGCGGTCGGCCACATAGCGATCTTCCAACAGGGCGGGGCGTTTGCTGGTCAGGCTCTGCACCTTGACCGGGATGGTGCCGATGAGGTTGTTCACCCGATGGAGCAAGTTGGCCGAGATGTCGCCCAGGACGGCGAAAGTTTCGGCCACGGCCTGACGCTCTTCGGCCACGCGCGCCTGGTCGAACGCTTCGCCCAGTTGCAGCGCCATGGCGGCGTGGTTAGCCAGCAGGGTTAGCAGGCGCGTGTCCCAGTCGGTGAAGGTGCGCGGCTTGGGGGCATACACGCCCAAGGCCCCGCGCGGGCGGCCGTCGCGCATTACTAAGGGCACAATCAACGCCGCGTCCCAGCCCATGCGGTGCGCCAGGTCGCGCCGGCCCAGGCGTTGGTCGCCGGCCAGGTCAACGCTGACGACCGGCTGGCGGGTGAGCACGGCCCGGCCCAGCAGGCTGCCGACGACCGCCACGCGGTAGCCGGGCGGAAAGTCGCCGTGGAAGGCGCGCAGGCGCAGGCTGTCGGCGTCGCTGCTCTCCAATTCCCACACGGCGGCGTGCGCCAGGTTGAGCAGGTCGCAGGCGCGTTCGAGCACCAGCGCGAACACGGCGTCGGGCGGGTGGCCGACCATGCGCTCGGTCACTTCTTCTATGGTGTCGAGCAGCCGCGCCTCTTGCAGGGCGATGGTGGCCTGGGTGGCCAGGCTTTCGAGCACATTTTGGGCTTCGGCGTCGAAGTGCGCCAGGTGTGGGCTCTCGACGTTGACCACGCCTTCCAGCCCATCGCCGGGGCCAAGCAGCGGCACAGCCAACTCGGAGCGCATGACGCGCCGCTCGGTGAGCGGCTTGTAGATTTCGGACCAGGGCGGCTGGTGCAGGTCGGCGATGCAGACCGGCTGGCGGTGGCGGGCCACCCAGCCCACCACGCCGCCGGTCTCTGCGGGCGGCAGATTGTCGCGCTGCTGGTCGGGGTCGGCGCCGACCAGGGCCACTAGCCGCAGCCGGCCGGTGGCCTTTTCGATGAGGCGGAACGAGCCTAGTTCGGCGCCAGTGAGGTTGAGCGCGGTGTTGAGGATCTCGCGCAGGGTGTCGTCCAAATTGCGGCGGGAGCTGATGAGCCGGTCGGCGCGCTGGAGCTTTTCGAGCGTCTCGACTTTGCGCTGGAGGGCGCGGTTCATGCCTTCGAACTGGCGCGTGTTGTAGATGGCGACGGCCGCCAGGTGCACGAAGGCGTCGAGCAGCAGCAGTTCTTCCTCGGCGAAGCGCCGGGCAGAGTAGAGTGAGATGTAGAGCGCGCCAACAGCGACGCGGCCCGCCAGCAGCGGGTAGCAGGCGGAGGTGCGCATGCCAGCCTGATACTTGAGGGGGTGAAAGCTGAGCGATTGCTCTTCGTACGACAGGACGCGCGCCCGCCGGAGCAAGGCGGTGGCGCCCATGCCGTTGGGGCGGGGCAGGTCGCCGCCCAGCGGGGCCGCGCCCTCCCCGGCCGAAACGCGACTCTCGGGGTCGAAGCGGGCGTGGGCGGCGTCGTAAGTGTAGATGACGGCGCTGGCCCGGTCGGCCGGGTCGGCCCCCAACAGCCGCAGGGCGGTCTCGGCGATCAACGGCAAGGCCTCCGGCAGCGACGTCTCCGGCCCAAGCTGGTTGATGCGAGAGCCGGCGTCGCGCAGGATGCCTAAGGCCGTCGGCCAATCAACGGCGGGCGGGGCGCTAACAGTGGGTCGAGTGAACATGTGTCTTTAGAATTAAGCGAAGCCCCTCTGCCCGGGCCGGCGGCAGTGAGGGGCTTCGTGGCCCAAACGGTCTTTGCTTGTACGCGGCGGGGGCAACCCTTGGCCGCTGGGTAAAACTCTCAGTGCTTGAAGGGTAACAATTAAGTAGAAAGGTGTCAAGAAAACTAACGTCAGCAGTTTGCACGAATTTGCCGAGTCTATTTTAGGTTGAAGCATTAACGGGGCTTTTGGTTGCCGACTTCCGGCGATACCACCTATAATGCCGGTATTCCAGTCGCCAACGCACCGGCAGTTCACATCGGGCGACTATATGGGGAAGGTATGTCACCGGCCGTCTCACACCCTCAACACATCCGTTCGGCGTTGTTCGTTGACTTCGACAACATCTTCATTAATCTCCAGCAGATTGATAACCGCTATGCGGTGGAATTCGCCAGCAGCCCCGACGCCTGGCTGAAGTGGCTGGAAGCAGAGATGCCCAGCGTTAACCTCGACAACGAGACCACGGCGCGGCGCATCCTCATCCGCCGCTGCTACCTCAATCCCAACTCGTTTTCCAGCTATCGCCCGTATTTCATCCGCTCGGCGTTCGAGGTGGTGGATTGCCCGCCGCTGACCAGCCGGGGCAAGACCAGCACCGATATTCATATGGTGATGGACATCCTCGACGCGTTGGGCCATGAGACGCACATTGACGAGTTTATTGTGCTCTCGGGCGACGCCGACTTTACGCCGGTGCTGCTGCGGCTGCGCCAGCACGACCGCCTGAGCGCCGTGCTGGCGCCGGGCTACGCCTCGCCCGCCTATAAGGCCGCCTGCGACTATCTGATTCAGCCGGACAGCTTCATCCGGCTGGCGCTGGGCTTCACGGCGCTCGACGACGAGCCGCTGATCCGCCAGCCGCAGCGCGATGTGGCGCTGGCTCCGGCCAGCCTGCTGGAGCGCATGGCGGCGCGCCTGGCGGAGGTGGCCGATGTGCCGGGGGGCATTCAGGCCAGCGAGCTGCCGGCGATCTACAAAGAGTTCACCGAGTTCCGCGAGAGCAACCACTGGCTGGGTTTCTTCTCGCTGCGGCGGTTGACCGAGGCGCTGGTGGCGCTGAAGCCGGGGCTGGGGGTGGTAGAAGAGGACCCCTGGCGCGTGGCAGTCGTGTCGCGGCCGGCCGCCGTCAGCGTTGAGCTGCCGAGCATGGCGGCGGCAGAGTATAGCGGGGTGGAGCACGCCGGCGAGACCGCGCCAGACCTGGCGGCGGAGTACAGCCGGCCGGCGGCGGCCCCGGGCGAAGCGCCCGCGCCGGCCATGGCGGCTGAGATCGCCGGCTTCCTTCAGGGCATCGTCAATGCCTCGCCAGCGGCCGTGCCGATGGCCTCGCTGGCGCAGGCGGTGAACCGCGAGTTTGGCAACCAACTGGCCCACACTGGCTGGCTGGGGGCCGGCACCTTCAAGGAGTTGCTCAGCGAGCTAGAGTTGGGCGGGCTGGCGACTTCGTTTGTGAACCCTGGCTATGTGTACAACCCGACCATGCACGAGCCGCCGGAGCCGGCCAACCACCTGGGCGTGGAGCCGGCTGAGCGGGCCGACCAGTTCGCGGCCAACTATCCTGACTTGGCCGATCTGGCCCAAAAGGTTCACCGCCTGACTGACACGCCCTATTTGCTGCCGGAGCATTACGCCATGCTGCTGCGCGAGTTGGCGCGCGAGATCAACGAGCACGGCTACCAGATGACGCGCACTTCTAAGACGGTGCGCGACCGGTGTGTGGAGCGGGGCGCGCCGATTGCGCGCTCGCATATCAACTTTGTGTTAATTGGCCTGAGCTACGCCGGGCACCGCTTTGATAGCAAGCAGGAGCAGCGCCCGGAGCAGATGGGCGAGATTCTGTTGGCCAACACGCTCAACCTGTGCCACGCGGCGCAGATGAACTTGAGCGAAGCCGAGGCGCAGCAGATCCGCCACTGGATCACGGGGGCGCTCAAGCCGGCTTAGGCGGCGGCCGACACTACGAGCAAGCTGGCGGCGTGGCGTTCTCTCGGACGCCGCGCCGCTGTTGATTCTGCCGA
>JBBRZY010000045.1:0-13402 GCA_038252885.1 Anaerolineales bacterium
CTGGCAGGCGCTCTCGCTCAGCCAGTTTCACGTGGTGGCCGACCTGGCCAACCTGGGTCCCGGCACGCACGAGGTGCCGCTGCAAGCCTCAGTCGACGCCGAGAGCACGCGCATCACCCGGCTCAAACCGGCTTCTATCACCGTCACGCTGGAAGAGCTCATCAGCCGTGACTGCCCAATCACGGTTGAGCAGCGCGGCACGCTGGCGCTCGGCTATGCGGCCGGCGCGCCCCAGCTTTCGATTGACAAGGTGGCGGTGTCCGGCCCGGCCTCCGCCGTAAACGCGGTGACCGCGTGCGTCGTGCGCCTGTCGCTTGACGGCTTCAAGCAAGATTTCAATAGCCCGCTGACAGTCCGCCCGGTCGACGCCGAGGGCAACGCCATCAACGCCGTCACGCTCACGCCCGATAGCACGTCGGTCATCATCCCGATCACGCAGCAGCAGGGCTTCCGCGATGTGGCCGTCAAAGCCGTCATCACCGGCCTGGTGGCCTCCGGCTATCAGGTCACCAGCATCACGGTCGTGCCGCAAACCATCACGCTCTCGTCCTCCGACCCCGACATCGTGGCCGCCGTGGCCGGGTTTGTAGATACCACCCCGCTTGACATCACTGGCGCGACTGACGACGTGGTGGCGCGCGTGGCCCTGGTGCTGCCCGACGGCGTTCAAGGCCCCGACAGCGTGCTGTTAGAGGTCAACGTGGCCGCCATCGAGTTCAGCCTGACGGTGCAGCGCGGCCTCGACCTGCGCGGCCTGGCGCCCGGTCTGGGAGCCATCCTGTCGCCGTCGTCGGTAGACGTGATCCTGCTCGGGCCGCTGCCGCTGCTCGACAACTTGACGCTGGAAGACGTGCGCGTGGTCGTCGACCTGCAAGGGCTGACGGCCGGCACCTATCAAGTGACGCCGCAGGTTCTGTTATTATCTGACCGGCTGCGCGCCGAGAACGTGCTGCCCGGGCTGATTGAGGTCGTCATCGCGGCGGCCTCGCCGACGCCCACCGCCACCAACATTCCGCCCACCATCACCGGCACGCTGCCAACGCCGACGCGTACGCCCTCTGCGACGTTCACGCCGACCATCACGCGCACGCCGCGCCCAACCATCACACCGGGTCCGAGTCCTACCCCGCTGCCGCCGACGAACACGCCGCCGCCACCGGCCACCGCGACCCCTACCGAACCCCCTGGACCGTAGATGCCTAAACCCTTAGTTGCCATTGTCGGCCGGCCGAACGTCGGCAAGTCGACCCTATTTAATCGCCTGATTGGCGAGCAGCGCGCCGTCGTCGACACCATCGCCGGCACCACCCGCGACCGCCTGGTCGCCGAAGCCGAGTGGAATGGCGTGGCCTTCGACCTGGTCGATACGGGCGGCATCGAGCCGCTGCCGCGTGTGGAGGCCAACGCCGACCCACTGGCGGTGGATTCGGCCCAGTTCGTGCCTCAAATCCGCGCTCAGGCCGAGATCGCCATCTCCGAAGCCGATGTGGTGCTGTTCATGACGGACGTGGCCAGCGGGCCGACCGGCGCGGACTACGAGGTCGCCAGCATCCTGCGCCGCCACCAGCAGAAGCGCGGCGAGGTGCGCTTCCCGCCCGTGATCCTGGCGGTCAACAAGACCGAAGGCCCCGGCCGCGAGAACGAAATCTACTCGTTTTATGAGTTGGGCATGGGCGACCCGATTGCCATTTCGGCCATGCACGGCACCGGCACCGGCGACTTGCTCGATGCGCTGGTGGCCGCCATGCCGCCGGCCGTAGAAGTGCCGGAAGACACCTCGGTTAAGATCGCCATTGTGGGGCGGCCGAACGTGGGCAAAAGCTCGCTGCTCAACCGGCTGTTGGGTGAAGAGCGCGCCATCGTCAGCCCGGTGCCGGGCACCACGCGCGACGCCGTCGATACGCCCCTGGTCTTCAACGACATCCCCATCACGCTGATCGATACGGCTGGGCTGCGCAAGCGCGGCCACATTGATCCCGGCGTGGAGAAGTGGAGCGCCCTGCGCGCTTACAAAGCCATTAGCCGGGCCGATGTGGCGCTGCTGCTGGTGGACGCCACGGAGCCGTTCACCGCCCAGGACGCGCACATCGCCGGGTTTGTGCTGGACGCTATGAAGAGCGTGGTGGTGGTCGTTAATAAGTGGGACATCATCGAGAAAGACGAGCACACAATGGTGGACTACACCCGCCGGCTGCGCACCGAGCTGAACTTCCTCGACTATGTGCCGGTGCTGTTTATCTCGGCCAAGACTGGCCAGCGCACCGATCAGGTGCTGCCCAAAGCCTTGGTGGTGCAGGAGGAGCGCTTGGTGCGCATCCCCACGCCGGACCTCAACCGCTTGATCCGCGCCGCCGTGGATGAGCACCCGCCGACTAACTCGGGGGCCAAGCAGCTCAAGATCACGCACGCCGCGCAGGTGCGCACCGACCCGCCGACGTTCTTGTTTCACGTCAACGACCCCGAACTGGTGCACTTCTCCTACCGGCGCTACCTCGAAAACCGCATGCGGGCCGAATACAGTTTTGTCGGCACGCCGCTGCGCTTTAGCTTCCGCAAGAAAGACAGCCGCGACTAGCCGGTCAGTCGCCTGACAGCACCAAAACACAATCGGCCGGTGCCGCGCGTTCGTCAAGAACGCACGGCACCGGCCGATGTGCTTTTAATCCTGATGCTTTGGGCCTTTCGCCGTGAGTAAGCGAGCCTACGGCGGTGGGGCGCTAGCCATCGAGGCGGCGACCTCGGCCAGGATTTGCGCGGCTTCGTCGGTGCCGGCCAAGCGCGGCTGGTAGTTGTCGTAGATGTGGATCGGCAGCAGCGACACCTCGACCAACTCCGCGCCGTGGAAGCGCGCGCGGAGCATAAGGCCCTGGATGGTATACAGCGTGCCGTCAGACCAGGCCATATCGAACACGAAGTTGCCGAGCGCATAGGCCGCCACCGCGCCGTTCGGAAAGGTCTCGACGCCCTGCACATGATGCGGGTGGTTGCCGATCACCAGCGTCGCGCCGGCATCCACCATCGCCTGCGCGCCCTGGCGCTGGGTGTACGAGATCTCGCCTGAGAACTCGCGGCCCCAGTGCGGCAGGATGATGACCACATCCGCCACCGCCCGCGCCCGCTCGATGGCGGCCACATATACCTCTTTCTTGAATGGCCCCACGCCCGGCGCGTCCTCTTCGGCCCACAGCGGCGCGTTGATCGCCGTCACTCCCAAAAAGGCAAAGCGCACCCCCTGCACGGTGATGATGGCGGGGGTCATGGCGTCGGCCAGGTTCACCCCGCCGCCGGCTGGGGCGATGCCGCGCGCCCGCAGGTTGCTGAGCGTGTCGAGAAAGGCGTCATTGACGCAGCCGCGCACGATGCCGCAGTCTTTGGCGTGGTTAGTGGCGACCGTGATCACGTCGTACCCAGCCCAGGCCAGCCCGTCGGCCATTACCGCTGGGCCCATTAGGTTGCGATAGTGCTCGTCACACGGGGCGGGCTGGCTGTAGTCGGAGAGCGAGCCGTCGAGGCTGCCGATGGTGATATCGGCCGCCTGGAGCAGCGGCGCGAGCCCCTGGTAGGGCAGGGTCATGTCGTTGGCGGCCTGCGCGACCGAGTAAATACACCGACCAGGGTTGAGGTCGCCGGTGAACAGCAGTTCGATGTCGGGCAGTTCAGTGGCCGTCGCCGGCGGCTCAGGCGTATCGGTGCTGACGGGTGGCAGCGACGTCGCCGTGTTGGTGGGCGGCGCGGCGGTCCAGGTCGGCACGAGGGTCGTGGTCGGCACGGCCACCGTTGGGGCCGCTACGCTGGGGACCGGGCTGGCGCTGGCGGCCGGTGGTTGCGTGGGCGGCGCCGTGCTCGGGCCACACCCGGCCGCCAACAGCGCGGCAACGAGCAAGGCCAGGCGCGCGGGGCGCCGGGCAGGTTGAGGCCAGGGTAGTCGTTGCAACATGCGACGGAAGTTAGCGTTGCGGCGGCGGGGCGCTGGGTCTTTGGCCGGTCAGGGGCGGCCAATCATTGAGCGCGGGATGGGCGAACACAGGCAGGGCGCTCGGCTGGGGCTAGCGCCCCATTAGCTTGAAGACCTGATCGAGCAGGCCCTTGAGCGTCTTCTCTTTCGCAGAGAGCGTTTGGGTCAGGTTCAGGCCAGACTGCATCGAGGCCAGCGCCTGAAACTTCTTGTCTTGTTTGATCTGGATGCCGCTCAGCGCCTTATAGCAGGCGGCGCGGTTGTCGTTCTCAGCCGCGCCCAGCGCGGTATACAGCTCAATGGCTTGCTCGTAGGTGCTGGTGGCCTCGTCCAGCCGCTCCACGCCTTCCAGCGCGCGGGCCAGGTTGCCGATGGCGTGCGCCTCGCGCGTGGCGTCGCCGGCTGCCTTAAAGACGGCCGGCGTGTCCTCCACCGCGGCCAGGGCAGCGGCCCAATCCTTCTCGGCCAGCCGCACCACGCATAGGTTGTTGCGCATTTCGGCTGCGTCTACGGGCAGGTTCTCGGCCTCAAAGGCGGCAGCCGCTTCCGCAAAACGGGCCGCCGCGTCGGTGTATTGGTCCAGGCGAAAGTAGGACAGGCCGGTTTCTTTGAGCTGGGTGGCGGTGGGCATGGGGCGGCCGGCAGGCTTAGTAGGTGATTTCGAGCAGGCTAGCGGCGATGCCGCGCAGCTTGTCTACCGGCATGGCGCTCAGTTGCCAGGCCAGCCGCAGGAAGTTCTCGTTGACCGGCTGGCTGACAAACTCGCGCAGCTCCGGCGGCAGTTGGCGAATGCGCTCGATGGCGCGCTGGGTCACGTCCCACTCGCCGACCGGGCCGTGCGGCTCCACAAAGTGCTCGATGGGCAAACCGAGGCGACCGGCGGCGGCGGTGAGCACCGGCAGCGGCATCGGCTGGCCGGTCGTTTCGTAGCCGGCCAGTTCGGCGGGGGTCACATTCAACTCGGCGGCCAGCGCCTCGGGCGTCAGCCCGGCGGTCAGGCGCGCCTGCCGCAACTGCACGCCGATGATGCGGTGGCGCAGCGCGGCGATGTCGGCGGCCGGCAGGGCCGCGCGCGCCTCGGCCGGCTGGCTCGAGAGCGCCTGGTCACCCCAAAAGTAGGTCACCGGCACATCGAAGAAGTAGGCCAGCAGTTCCAGCTCGGGCAAAGACGGTGCGCCTTCGCCGCGCTCGTACTGCTCGTAGTGGTCGGGGGCAATGCCCAATGCCGTGGCGCAGGCCGCCGCCGACTGGCTGCGGACGGTGCGGGCATCTTGCATTAGCGCGCCGACCTGGGGGCCGCGCGGCGTGGGGGCCGCTTGCTCATCACTCATGCCTAATCTCCTTGCGCCGGATTATAGCATCGCTAGCGCCGCCGGCCATCGCGGCCGGGCAGGCCGGTGGAGAAAATCTCAGGCGGCAGGTTGAAGCCGGCGGCTTCGAGCTTGGGCGTGAAGATCGGGCGCAGGCCGGTGGCGCGCATGGTGCCAATGACCTTGTTGTTGGCGTCGATGCCCTCTTCGGAGAATTTAAAGATGTCTTGCAGCACCACGGTGTCGCCTTCCATGCCGGCCACTTCGGTCACCTGGGTCACGCGGCGCGTGCCGTCGCGCAGCCGCGACTGCTGCACGATCAACTCGACCGCTGAGGCGATCTGCTCGCGCACGACCTTGAGCGGGAAATCAATCCCGGCCATCAGGCACATGGTCTCCAGGCGCGAGAGGGCGTCGCGCGGGGCGTTGGCGTGCAGGGTGGTCAGCGAGCCGTCGTGGCCGGTGTTCATGGCCTGGAGCATATCCAGCGCCTCGCCGCCGCGGCACTCGCCGACGATGATGCGCTCCGGCCGCATGCGCAAGGCGTTGCGCACCAAATCGCGGATAGTCACCTCGCCTTTGCCGTCGAGGTTGGCCTTTTGGGCTTCCAGCCGGACGACGTGATCCTGGTTGAGCTGCAATTCGGCGGCGTCTTCGATGGTGACGATGCGCTCGTCAGTGGGGATGAAGCCGCTGAGCACGTTCAGCAGAGTAGTCTTGCCGGAGCCGGTGCCCCCCGATACAACCACGTTCAGCCGCGAGACGATGCAGGCCTTGAGAAACTCCGCGATCTGCGGCGTCATCGAGCCGAACCGAATTAGGTCTTCAACGTTCAGGCGCTTGGTCGAGAACTTGCGGATGGTGATGGACGGGCCGTCAATCGCCACGGGCGGGATGACGGCGTTGACGCGCGAGCCGTCGGGCAGGCGGGCATCGACCAACGGCGTTTCGTGGTCAATCCGCCGGCCGAGCGGCAGGATGATGCGGTCAATGATGCGGCGCACATGCTCGTTGTCGTCGAAGCGCACGGTGGTCAAAGTGAGCTTGCCGGCCTTCTCCACGTAGATGTGGTGCGGCCCGTTGACCATGACCTCCGTGATGTCGCCGTCCTCGAGCAGCGGCTGGATCGGCCCGAAGCCAAAGAACTCGTTGGAGATGTCGCGCAGCATCTCGACCTTGAGGCTCTCGGCCAGCGGCAGGCGGGTGGTGGCCAGCGCCTCGATCAGGCGGGTTTCGACCTCGCGCCGGGTGGCGGCGTCGTTGTTGATGCGGCCGGGGTCGTCAAAGCTGGTGGAGACGCGGCTGATGAGCCACTGCTTGAGCTTGCGCAGTTCCTCGTTGGAGAGCGCGCCCGACGGGCCGCTGGGAGCGGCGGCCGCCGCCGCAGCGCCGGGGTTGATCGCCTGGGCCAGGGTTTGCAGGCGGCTGGAGGCAGCGGGGCGATCAGGCGACGTCATCGGCCCAGTTATTCCAGCGGTCCGGGCTCTTGGGCCGGCACTTCTTCATCCGGCCGAATCCAGACGATTTGGTTCTTGTTCAGCGTGAGGAAATCGGAGTGGACCAGCACCTGGCCGTTGGCGTTGTAGACCTCGGCGTTGGTGACGGCAATAAACATCTCGGACAAGCCGTTGAGCTCATCCTTGAGACGCAAACCGGGCCGCATGTAGATGTGGCCGTGGATCAGGTTGGCGACCGTCTGAATGAGCGCGGGCACCTCGTCCTTGCGGACGATGTCCGTATACGTTTTCCCCTTGGCATCAACACGAATAGTCATAACACATGCTCCAGGCTGGGGCGGCCGTTGGCCGCGACCCTGGCTGATAAGTTGGCTTACACCGTACCCTTAGATTATCCAGCGGAGTGCGGAAACTCGCAAACGGCAATCTAACCGAAAATTCTGCCTGCCGGGCCGGATGGTGGCCAGCCAGACAAGCCTATGCCAAGCAACAGTCAGCGTGAAGCGGCACTGCGCGGCATAGACCGCCTGCCGTGAAACTTAGTAAGGAGAGATGGGCGCCGGCCCGCCAGGGTAGCGCGGCAGGCGGAAGCTGAACGTGCTGCCGGCCCCTTCGATGCTCTCGACTTCGACCTGCGTGCCGTGCGCCTCGAGGATGCGCCGCACGAGCGCCAGCCCCAGTCCGGTGCCGCCATAGCGGCGGGTGGACGAGCCGTCGAGCTGGCGGAAGGGCTCGAAGATATCTTCCATCTGGTTGGCGGCGATGCCGATGCCGGTGTCGCGCACGGCCACCAACACCGATTGCGCGTCGGCCGTCACGCTGATGACCACGCGCCCGCCGCTGGGAGTGAACTTAATGGCGTTGTCGAGCAGTTGCAGCAAAATCCAGTGCAGCTTTTCTTCGTCGGCGGTGGCCGGCGGCAGCTCGGGCGTCAGCTCATAGCTGAGCGTCACCTGTTGGCGGTCAGCCTTGGGCTGCGCGCGCTGCAACGCTTGCAGCAAGATCATCGGGATCGAGACTGGCCGCAGGTTGAGCGTCAGCTCGCCGCGCGCCGCCGCCGCGTAGGAGATTAGGTCGTTGATGAGCGTCTCGAGCCGCCCGATGGCCGCGGCGGTGACGGTCAGGGCCTCGGTCTGCGTGCCCGTCAGCGGGCCGAGCGTGCCGTCAGCCATGAGCACGTTATAGCCCTTGATGTGCGTCAGCGGTGTGCGCAGCTCGTGACTGACGTTAGCGACAAAGTTGGCCTTGAGCTGATTGAACTCGGTCAAGCGCGCGAGCGCGGCCTCCAACTCAGCGGTGCGCTCGGCCACGCGCCGCTCGAGGTTGCGGTTGGCCTCCAACAGTGCGGTTTGCAGTTCCAGCAGTTGCCGGGCAATGGCCTCATCGAGCTGGGGCGTTTGCATGTAGCCCAGTTCCACCAGCGTCTGCCCAATCAGCCGGCGCGGGGCATCGGCCGGAGCTTTGGCCTGCGCCGCCAGCGCCGCCTGCAATTGCGCGCCGCTGATGTACCCCTGCTGCACCAGATAGTCACCCAGACGCGGCAGCAGTTGCTCGGTGCGCACTGGGTCGGCGGCGCTGCTGTGGCCCAGCATGTGCGCCAGCCATTGGCGGTCGGCCATGAGCGTCATCAACTGGATGTCAGCCCCGCAAGTTGGGCAGGCGACGGCATTCGCCGGGATGAGGGCCTGACAGTTAGGGCAGTTCAGGGTGGCAGCAGCAGACATGCGGGTAAATATAGCACCTAACGGGCGGAGCGAAAAAGGCGAAGAAAGATGGCCGGGCGAAGGAAATGAAGCTGGCGCTGGTCGAGCGCGGCGGAGGAAAAACAAAGCGCGGGCGTCCGGTTGATGCGGGACGCCCGCGCTTTGTGAGTATAAGAGTTGCCTAGAGCTAATCCGGTTTCGTTAGCAACCTGCCGCCTTAACCCGCGGGCCTCTAGGGCGCGCTGGCAGCCGGCATCAGCGGCAGATATTGGCGGTACGCAAAAATTTGGCTGGTCGCTTGGGTCTGGTTGGGCGTGCCGCTGTCGGTGGCGCTGGTGGTCACGACCCCGGTGTTGGTCAACACCTCCGACGGCATAGCCGCGCCAGTCACCTGCACCACGATCGTGAAGCTGGCCGGGGCGTTTACTGCGAGCGTGGCGCTGGTGCAGACGATGGCGCCGCTGTCGCCGAAAGCGGGCGTGGTGCAGGCCCAGCCGCCGGGGGACTGCAAGGCGTGGAAGGCCGTGTTCGCTGCCAAGGTATCGGTCAAGCGCAGCATGGCGGCCACATCGGGGCCGGTGTTAGTGATCACCAGGCTGTAGGTGATGACGACGCCGGGCGCGGTCAGCGCGGGCGCGCCGCTTAGCCCGAGGCTGAGATCGGCAACGACGAACAGTTCGTACGCGCCCAGGGTGGGCGGGTCGGCGCGCGCGGTTCCCTCGAGGTCGGTCGCCACCCCCAGGTTCAGGCCCGCGCGAAAGGCCGGGCTGGGCTTGCTGAGGTGGAAGTTGAAGCTGAGCGGAGCCACGAACAGCGGATCAGTGGCGGTCAGCGAATGGCTGCCGGTGATGGCGTTGGTGGGCGCGTTGAAGTACAGGTTGTAGTCCGCGCTGGCCGTGGCGCTGGTGCTGATGACCAGGCCGGCGGCGTAGTTGGCGAAGATGGTGTTGGTGACCTGCACGCTGCCCACATCCACATAGATGGCCGCGCCGCTGTTGAGGCTGCTGTTAGCCAACGTCAGATGCCTCAGTGTCGTCGTGCCGGTTCCGCCGAGCAGCAGGTCTTCGCCCGACTGACCGGCGTTGTTGCCGGTGAACAGGGCATTGACCACCTGGCTGTTGGCGCTGCCGGCCGTAAACACCGCGCCGCCGTTGCCCGCCCCGGCCGTGTTATCGCTAAAGGTCACCTGGTCGAGGTTGAAGGCGGTGCTGAAGTACGCGCCGCCGCCGTGGATCCCGGCGGTGTTGCTGAGAAACTGGGTCTGGTAGATGGACGCCGTGTTGAAGAAAAGCGCGCCGCCGCCCCGGTTGCTGCTGGTGTTGTTCATAAAGACCGAGCCAGTAATGGCCGCCGTGCCGCGGAAGTAAGCGCCCGCGCCGCGATCACTGGGCGCCTGGTTGCCGACGAACGCCGTGTTCTGTAGTGTGATGTCCGCGTCGAAATACGCGCCCCCGCCGCGGTTGTTGACGGTGGTGTTGCTCATGAAGGTGGTGCCGGTGATGGTGGCCGGGCTGACAAAGTAAGCGCCACCGCCGGCATGGTTGGCCGTGTTGCTGATGAAAGCGCCGCCCGACACTGTGGCGGCGTAGGCAAAGATCGCGCCGCCGCCAAACACGGTGCCGCTGCCCGTCACATTCGTGTAGAAATTGGAGTTCGTGAGAGTGACCGGGGCATTGAAGTACGCGCCGCCGCCGCCCCCGACGCCGGTGTTGCCGCGGAAGCTGACGCTCTCAACCGTGGCCGGCGCATCCGTAAACAGCCCCCCGCCGCTGTTACCCTGGTTGTTCGTGAAGGCCGCGCCGGCGAATGTGGCGGTGCCGGCGACATACGCGCCGCCGCCGAAGTCTTGGGCGACGTTGCTGACGAAGGTGGTAGACACTGCCGTGACGCCACTGGCGGCGTACAGGCCCGCGCCGCTGTCAGCGCTGTTTCCCTCGAACCAGCCGCCGGCCAGTTCGGCCGGACCCTCGGCCCGCGCGCCGCCGCCCCACGACTCAGCCGTGTTGTTGATGAACTCGGTGCCGGTGATAGCCAGCGCCGCGCCGGCGTAAACGCCGCCGCCCTGTTGGGCGCTGTTATTCTCAAACCGGCCATTGGTGACGGCCACAGACTGGCTGGAGTAGACACCGCCGCCGTTGTTGATGGCCGTGCTGCTAAGGACAGCCACATTGGTTAGCGTGACCGGCGCAGTGGCATATAGGCCGCCGCCGTGGCCGCCGCCGAAGCCGTTGCGCAGCGTTATTTCGGTGAGGTCAATGGCTGAGTCGGTCGCAATGACACGGCCGCTGCTGTTGCCGTCGATGATCGTGGTGGCGTAGCTCGCGCCCACGAAGCTGAGCGCCTTGCCGGAGATGACGACGTTCTCACTATAGGTGCCGGCGGCCAGGTTGATCGTGTCACCGGAACTGGCTAGGCCAACGGCGGCGTTGATCGTAGCGCAGGCCGTGCCGCTGGAGAGGCAGTCGTCGCTGTCGCTACCGGCCGGGTCGACAAACCATGGCCCAGCGGCGGAGGCTACCCGGCCCCCCGCCAGCCACAGAACCGCCAACGTCAGGCCCAGGCCAAGCATCAGCGACGTTCCCAGGCGTGCCATTCGAGTTGGCATATTATTCCCCCTTGCCTAGATTAAGTGCGGAGTCTGAATGTACATCACCGGGCCTCCGCGAAAAAGCCAAAATCCAGATTGGTATGTTTTCTCTAACTATTTATACCACCATTCGCTGGCATAGCGTTTGTAACGCTAGAGAAACACTGCCCGCTTGTGGCCGTGAAAACAAAACCGCCAGCCTCCCCGAGGCTGGCGGTCGCGTGCAGGCGGTCAACGGGCCGACGCTGTCATTCTTCGAGCGTGCTGATGTCGCCCTCGGGCAGGCCCTGGGCGCGGGCCTTCAGCACCCGGCGCATGATTTTGCCGGAGCGCGTCTTGGGCAGCTTATCCACCAGGGTCACCGACTCAGGCCGCGCGATTTTGCCCATGTGCGTGCCCACGTGCTCGATCAACTCTTGCGCCAGCGCGTCGGAGGCGGTGTAGCCCTGGCGCAGAATGGCAAAGGCGTGAATGCCGGTGCCCTTGATCTCGTGCGGCAGGCCGATGACGGCGGCCTCGGCCACGGCCGGGTGGCTGACCAGCGAGCTTTCGATTTCAGCCGTGCCGAAGCGGTAGCCCGAGACCTTGATCACGTCGTCCACGCGGCCGATGATCCAGAAGTAGCCGTCGGCGTCGCGCTTGGCCGAGTCGCCGGTCAGATACTTGCCGGGGTAGCGGCTCCAATATTGGCGCACGTAGCGGTCGGGGTCTTTGTACACCGTGCGCAGCATGGCCGGCCACGGGCGCAGCAGCACCAAGTAGCCTTCCTGGTCGTCGGCTACCGCGTTGCCGTCGTCATCGAGTATCTCAGCTTGCTGGCCGAAGAACGGGCGCGTGCCCGACCCCGGCTTGAGCGCCACCGAGGGCGTGGGCGTGATCATGAACATGCCGGTCTCGGTCTGCCACCAGGTGTCCATAATCGGGCAGCGGTTGTGGCCGATCACACGGTGATACCACTTCCAGGCCTCGGGATTGATCGGCTCACCGACGGTGCCCATCAGCCGCAGGCTGCTCAGGTTGTGCTTGTTGGGCCACTCTTCGCCAAAGCGCATCAGGCCACGGATAGCCGTCGGCGCGGTGTAAAAGATCGAGAGTTGGTACTTCTCGATCAGCCCCCACCAGCGGTCGGGCTGCGGGTAGGCCGGTGCGCCTTCATACATAAAGCTGGTCGTCGCATTCAACAGCGGGCTGTAGACAATGTAGGAGTGGCCCGTCACCCAGCCCGGGTCGGCCGCGCACCACCAGCGGTCTTCCGGCTGGAGGTCGAACACGAACTTGAGGGTGGTGTACACGCCCACCATGTAGCCGCCGTGGGTGTGCAGGATGGCCTTGGGCTTGCCGGTCGTGCCGGAGGTGTACAGGATGTACAGCGGGTCTTCGGCGTCCATGACTTCGGTGGCGCACTCGTCGCTCAGGGCCGGGTCGCTCATGGCCTCGTGGTACCACACGTCGCGCCCCGCCACCACCGGCACCTCGGCCCCCGTGCGCTTAACCACCACCAGCTTTTCCACCGCCGGGCAACGCGTCAGGGCCTCGTCCATGATCTTCTTGAGCTCAACGATCTTGCCGTTCAGGTGCGCGCCGTCGCAGGTGATGGCGACCTTGCTCTGGCTGTCGTCAATCCGGCCGGCCAGCGAGTCGACCGAGAAGCCGCCATACACCACCGAGTGGATCGCGCCCAGCTTGGCGCAGGCCAGCATGGCCACGATGATCTCTGGCACGCGGCCCATGTAGATCGTCACGCGGTCGCCCTTGACGACGCCCAGGCCCTTAAGCACGTTGGCGAAGCGGCAGACCTCGCGGTGGAGCGTGGCGTAAGAGTACTCGCGCGTGTCGCCCTTCTCACCCTCCCACAGCAGGGCGGTCTTGTTGCGCGTGGCGGTGGTCTGGTAGCGGTCTAGGCAGTTGTGGACGATGTTGACCTTCGCGCCGGTGAACCACTTGAAGAAGGGTTTGTTCGAGTCGTCGAGCACCTTGTCCCACGGGGCATACCACTCTAGCTCGCGGGCTTGTTCGGCCCAGAAGCCCTCCAGGTCGGCGTCGGCGCGTTTCGCCAACGCGTCCCAATCGGGCACGCGGGCGCGCTGGACGACTTCGGGGGTGGGGTAAAAGACTTCACCGTGCATGTTTGAGGGGCTGGCTTCGGACATCTAGGGCCTCCAATCGGACGTTAGGAGGGGTATTTTAGGCCAGGTCGGGAATATGTAAAGTGCCGGGGACAGGCGGCAATCAGCCGCAGGCGGTCGGCCCCCCCCGCGGGCGCGTGCCCCTTTTTCCGGCACCCCAACGATCCGAATACCCTTTACGCCGCAACCTGGGAACGCGAACGTTCGGCCTGGAACTTCACCGGCGCAGGCGAAGGTTCAGGCATCTGGAAAAGTTCCGACAGC